>NZ_JBFTMA010000062.1:0-11999 GCF_056396725.1 Bacillus sp. 05T31 | reverse complement strand
GGATATTACCGTGCAGGACATTAAAGACCGCGTAAATGTACAGAAAATGCCGGAGACGGTTATTCAAGAACTAATAGAGTACTATGCAGTTATTGCTAGAAAGTATTTAAGAGTTAAGCCGGAGAATCCAATGAAAGAAATCATCCAAACAAGTAAACTAGCCTGGCTTTCTTTTCCTGCTGAATCTATAGCAAAAGTAACTCATGTTAGTTCTAAACAAGATATGACCGATTCTATTACTGTAAATGGGCGTATTGTTTATGGTTTATCCGAAAATCAGTTATATGAATTCGAATATAAGAATATATGCACCCGCTTCTTACAAGATTAAGCCTAATGATCGTATTCACTTCAAAAGTGAAGAATTAGGTGTTGATTATACGTTTGAAGTAAAAGGAGAACCGCGTAATCCTGCGTTTATGAATCATCACATTGAAATTTATTGCGAAAAGGTATGATGCTATATGGCTAATTCAGTAGAAATTGAGTACTCAAGCAATATGGAGCAAATAAAGACGCATATTAACGCTATGTGTGTTGAAAAAGTCACAGCAGCATCTATTCATTTACAAAATCAAGTTAAGAAGAATCTCACAGGTAGCCGTAGCGGTAAACAATACAAAATACCTCATACGAGTCGTAAATATACTGCTTCTAAACCAGGTGAAGCTCCTGCTGTTCGTACCGGTGACTTGTTAAATTCGATTAAATACAATGTTAAACGGTCACAATCAGAGGTATTGGGTGCAGTAGGAAGCGATTTGCAGAAAGCGATATGGCTTGAAGCTGGTACAAGTAATATGGAAGCCCGTCCATTCCTATTAAAAGCGTTTGAAAAAGAGCGCAGAGAGCTTAAAAGAATGATGGGAGGGTAATTGTATGTCTAATGCTATTGCAGCTATTAGAACAATTGTGGAGAACGATGAAATAATAAAAGCTAATCTATCAGAATATGGTGAAGGTGAAGACAAAGGTCCTGCTCTTTCATTCCAAACTGCACAAGATGATATGGAAATGCCTTATGTAGTTATGAGAATTGAAGCAGATAATCCGGATGATGTTGAAATTATAGATCGTATGATTCTGAATTTCGATGTGTATTGTGATAATGGGGATTATGATAAGGCAAAGTTAATTGCTACACGTATTGAGAAGTTACTAGATAGAGAAGTTGGTTTAAAAGATGATGGGATACTTTCTATACATCGTGCCGGTAAACTGCCGGTACCAGATGAAGACCCATCTATCATTCATATAAATGCGAAATTTCTTGTCCGAACCATGCGAACGGACTTGTATTAGGGGGTAGGACAAATGAGCTGGAAATTAATTAATGGTGTCCGTGAAGGGACAACTGATAATTTTGTTATCGGCCCTGGTGTCATGTACAAAGGTTTTAAGAGTGTAAAAGAATTAGGTGAACTTGTAGGAGCGACTACAGGCGGCACTAAAGTAGGTTTTGACCGTGAGTATTACGATGCAGATATTGATGGCGTACTAGGTAAAATGGTACGCGGTAAGTGGTTGCTAAAAGATGAACCTCATGTAGAACTTACACTAGTTGAATTTACGAAAGAAAATCTGCAGTTAGCTTTACCTGGTATGACAATAGATAGTACTACAGAAACAGACTACGATATTATGAAACCTTCTAATGATATTCCTGATTCAAGTTACCATGATATAGCATTAATCGGTATGATTTCTGGAAGTGAATCACCTGTTATCTTTGTAATTCGTAATGCGATGGTAGTTTCATCTATTGAGGTTGATCTAAAAGATGGTAAAGGAACGGTTGGCTTGAAATGTAAGTTTATTGGTCATTACAGTGAATCTGCACCATCTACACCGCCATATGAAATTTACTTACCGAAGAAAAAGAAAACAACAACACTAAAAGCACCGGCTACCGTATAAATGGTAGTCGGTTTTCTATTACATAAAACGAGCTAAATGCTAAAAGGAGAGAACGGAATGGCTTCTATTTTAGAGAAAATGATGAATAACGGTACAGAAATTACAATCATGGGTGTAAAAGTGGAAATGCGACGTTTAAATGTAACTGATGTTTGGCGATTTGCTAAGATCATTTCAAAAGTTGGACGCAGTGCAATGGCCAACTTCGCTGATTTTGGTAAGGATAAGCAAGAAATGGATGAACTAACTAAAGTAGCAGAAGCTCTTCCAGAAGAACAAAAACAAGCGCAGTTAGCTGCACTTAAAGAGAGGCAGCAACAAAAAGGATTAGAGTTCGCGTTCCGTGTTCTAACGATGATTCCTGCTTGCGAAGATGATTTCACAGAGTTCTTTGCTAGTTTATTAAAAGTAAAAGCAGAAGAGTTTCGACAGTTCCCTCCGGAAGCAATGGTTGCTGTTATACAGGGCCTATTAGAAAGTGAGGACTTAATGACTTTTTTCAACCAGGTCAAGGGACTCGTGAAAGTTCAGAGCGAGAAATGGAGCAAACCAGCAGCAGCTCAAATGCAAGCGTAAACGAAGATACAGATGAATATTTAGAGGAAGCTGAACAAAACATGTTACGTGCTTTCGATAAGATCCAGAAGCGGTATGGATGGACAGATGAATATGTCTTATCCATACCTTATTCGCGTTTAATGGATTTATTTTCATTAATTGCACAAGAAGAGCAGCAAGAAGAACTAAATGAGTGGAAGAAGATGGCGTTCATTGGCTTTCAAACTCGTCAGCTTGAAGAAGGTACTACTTTCAACGATTACCTTCAAGCTTTTGGACTTACCGATACTCAAGACGACAAAGAGTCATCGTATGAGATGGGAGAAGTATGGACGAAAGAAGCATGTGAAGCGCACGTTGAGCAGATTATGGCTCAATTCCAAGAAGACGACGATGAGGAATAAAAGGGTAATAGACCCCAGCGAAGGGGGTGCATAAATGCTCGCTGAAATGTTCCAATTGTTCGGAACGATTGGTATTAAAGCAGAAGGTGCTTATAAAGATTTACAGCAATTCGAAGATCGTGTACAAAAAACTGCAAACGGAATGCATGATAAATTCCAAAAAGCAGGGGAATCAATTAGCCATGTAGGTAGCAAGATGCAAGAAACAGGCGCTAATATGACCGCTGGTGTTTCATTACCTTTAGCTGGTATTGGTGCAGCAGCTGTTAAAGTAGCATCCGATTTCGATACTTCACAAAGGAACATCCAATCTTCTTTAGGTCTTACTGAAAAAGGTGCTGAAAACCTTGGTAAAATCGCAAAAGAAACCTGGAAGGATGGATTTGGGCAAAGTATTGAAGAAGTAGATCAATCCCTCATAAAGGTTTATCAGAATATGAAGGAAGTTCCTCATGAAGAATTAGAGGAAGCTACAAAGAGCGCTATGACACTGGGTAAAACATTTGATTCTGATATCAATGAAGTAACCCGTGGTGCAGGGCAATTAATGACAAATTTCGGTATCTCTTCAAAAGAAGCATTCGACCTATTTGCAGCTGGTGGGCAAGAAGGATTGAACTATTCGAATGAGATGTTTGATAATGTGTCCGAATATGCGCCGTTGTACAAACAAGCTGGCTTCTCTGCTAACGAGATGTTTACCATTATGGCAAACGGAACCCGTGATGGCAGTTATAACCTCGATTACATTAACGACCTTGTAAAAGAGTTCGGTATTCGTGTACAGGATGGTTCAAAAGGTGTAGCTAATGCTTTTGCTGAAATGTCTCCCGAAACACAAAAAGTATGGGATAACTTCAACAAAGGTAAAGGTACTTCTGCAGATGTATTTAATGCTGTTTTAGGCGACTTAGGGAAAATGGATGACAAAGTAAAAGCCAATCAACTAGGTGTCGCAGTATTCGGTAGATGATAAGTTGTGCCGAATTAAAATCGCGGTATAAAGCAAAGAGGGTGCGAATCCTAATTTGAACCGAAGGCTATGCAAAGTATGGCCAGGGGCAGAGCATAGAGGGTGAAAAGATATAATCCCTCCACGAGACCGCGACACTAATAAGTGAAAACGTATGCCGAGCCGAGGATGAATTGACATCCTATTATGCGGAGGAATCCCCGGAAGTAGAGGATAAAAAGCCTTTACGATAACAAAATTGACAAAATGGGAAGACATGGGTGCTCAAGCTGTCTTAGGACTTAATGATGCAAATGGTGCATTAGGTGATGTTGAGGGCACGATGGGCAAAATGCAGAAGACGCAGCAAGAAGCCTTTGGTGTTCGATGGCAAAAGTTAATACGTACTACGATGGCATCATTAGAACCGTTAGGACAAGCTATCTTAGATATTGCAGAAGTGGCACTTCCTCCAATCATTAAAGCAGTAGAAGTTGCTGCAAAAGCGTTTAGCTCTATACCAAAGCCAATTCAAATTGGTATCGTAGCAATTTTAGGTATGGTTGCTGTATTAGGGCCATTAATTGCAATGATGGGCTTTATGACAAGTGGAGTAGGTGCATTTGTCGGATCGTTTAGATTCCTTGTGCCAGTATTAACAAAGGTTCCTTTGCTATTTACAGGTATATTAAAGCTCGGACCAAGATTAATAAGTATGTTCGCCATGATAGGAAGAGCAGTTGCTTTCTTAGGGAGTACTGCATTTGCTGGACTTTTAAAAGTAGGACCTAAACTTATTGGGATGTTTGGCGCAATAGGTAAGGCGCTTGCTTTACTGGGACGAGCTGCGATGACATTACTCATGAATCCCTGGACTATTGCAATATTAGCTATTGTTGGATTAGTATATTTAATTTATAAAAACTGGGATGATGTCGTTAAATACACAAAGCAAGTCGTGAAATGGATAGGTGATGTTTGTTCTAAAGGGTGGGATGCAACCGTAAAAGGTGCAAAATCCGCTTGGAATGGGTTGTCTAAATTCTTTTCCGGCTTCTGGGAAGGTACGAAGAAAGTCTTCCATGCATCCGTATCATTTCTAGGTAAAATCCTAGAGGGTGCGTGGAAAGGTATCACTGCAGTAATAAAGTGGCACATCAATACATGGAAAAAAATATTTGAAGTTGGTTGGAATGTCATTAAATTTCTGTTTAATGCTGCTTTAAATGCTATAAAAAGCGTTGTTAAATTCGTATTAGAAGGCATTAAAAATATAATTTCATTTTACGTTAAATTTTGGCAGACGGTTTTCAGAGTCGGGTGGAATGTCATTAAGACAATCTTTACCACTGTACTTAATTTCTTGAAATCGTTTGTTCGTGCTGCATTTGAATTCATAAAAAATGTGATTTCAACAGCGATGAATGTTATTAAAACTATTATTTCTGCAGCATGGAATTTTATAAAAACAGTATTTGTTACTGTATTGAATTTCATTAAAACCACTGTTCAAAATGCATTCAACTTTATTAAAAATATAATCATTACCGTAATGAATGCGATTAAAAATTTCATTCAAGCGGCTTGGAATTTTATTAAGGATACGATCATTGGAGCAGTTCGAGCTTTCGTTAATTTCGTAGTTGATAATTTCAACAAAATTAAAAATACGATTTTTAGTGTTGTTGGGGCGATTAAAGATTTCATAGTAAATAATTTCGCTACGATTAAGAAAGCTATTACCGGTACTTTTACAGGTATTGTAGATATCGTAAAAGATGTATTTGGTAAGGTAGGCAACATTGTAAAAAATGTAGCAAAAGATGCAGTCAACTGGGGAAAAGATATTATTGCTGGTATTGGTGAAGGTATGGCTGCGATGGGTGGCTGGGTAGCTGATAAAGCAAAAGGCGTAGTCAGTGGAATTCCCAAAGCTGTTAAAAAGTTCTTTGGTATTCGAAGTCCTTCACGCCTAATGATGGAATTTGGTGGATTTATTACAGAAGGTCTGGGTGTAGGGATGGAAAAAATGATTCCTGCAGTAGATAGAGCTTCTGAATTACTAAATAAAGCCGTTGTTCCACCTAAACCAATGAAACTAGTAACCGATGTATCTACTCAAATTGGACAAATGGGAGCACGTTCCGCTGATTTGATTGGTAAGACTGCACATCCATTTGCTGGACAAACCCACGTTGAGAAGAAAACAGATAAAGGTGTTACGATTCAAAATGCTACTTTCAAAGTTGCTGTTGAAAAACTACAAAATGCAGAAGACTTTGTGAAAATGAGAAAGCTGCTACAAAACGTAGTTGCTGATGATCTAATGGGAATGGCGGTGCGAAATGTATGAGTATATTAAAAACATTGCATAGAAGAGCTGGCTCATACCATCTCTTAGGGGATGCAACAAAGTTAAAAAACACAATTCAATATACCATTAATTTCTCATGGCCAGGGACATATAACTTTTCATTTATGTCCCAAGTTCCTATTGGCTCTGATGGCATGTTACCAGATAAATATTTTATTGTTCGGGTAAATGGTATTGAGAGATTTAGAGCAAGAGGTGCTTATGACTGGGAAGCCAGGGAAATCTTTGTTGGTGCAGGGCCACAGACAATTGAATTTACAACAAGTGGTTATGGTTCTTCTGATGTAGCGTATATACGAGATGTTCATTATTATGCATTTGGACATGTACCTAATATCGAAAAGATTGAACAAACAAAATTGCCGAAATCACTAGACGGCTTAAAAAATTATAATGTTATGCATGGATATCCGCGCTTCCAAAGTGCTGGAAATAAAGGTTGCGAAGTAGAATTTACTGTTTTATTCAACGATATCAGTCACTGGCGTGATTTCATGAGAGAAATATATCGTCCTCATATTATCACCGGCGATTATGGTACGTACGGGGGTATTATTCCACCGAATGAAGTAGATGCAATACGAAAAGGAACGCTAGTAATAGCAAAATGTAAATTAACATCTATGTCACAAGCAGGTATTGGAGTTGATGGAATATGAGAGAAGGATCTATTTCTTTAATTAGAATGTTGGGGAGCTATTTCCAAGTTGGGAATAACTCGCCTAATTTAATTGTTTATATGAAAAAAAGGGACTCTTCTTCTTCTTATGTACAAGTACAACACCGTGTAACCGGCTTAGAAGTGCAGGAGAATGCAGACCAGTTTGCTAGTACATTTACTATTACCTTCGCAAATGAATATGGGGAAATGGCTCCGGATAACTGGTATGGTAAGTTTTCTTCTATTCAAGAATGGTTCTATAACAGTGAGGTAACAAATACAAACCAGCTATATCCACAGACTGAATTTAAAGTGTCTATTGGCTATGGTGATGAAGCTTTACCATATATACATGGTTTTGTATCTGATGTAAAAGTAAATGCCGAGAGTGGCACCATTTCAGTAACCTGCACAACATCATATAAAAAGGTTCTGCATAAATCAGTAATTCCTACACCAGGATCTGATGAAATTGTTGCACCAACCGGCAATGTTTATGATGTGGTGAAGTTTTTCTTTGAAAAGGCAGGAGTTACACTGCACGGCAGCGGAGTAAATATTCCTGGTACCAATCAAAGTTGGATTGTTGAAGGAGCAACAGGAAAGAGATTTCAAAAATGGGATGAGATTGTTCGCGACATTATAGATACAACATTCCATTACATTAAACACGAACCAGATGGCAGTTGTACGTTTATGAAAATGCCAGACTATGCAATTAACGAACCTGCAAAGTTTAGCTTTAGAGAAGGCGAGAACCTTATTTCATTAGATATGCAGCTAACGGACCAGGATATAAGTAATAGCATTGTTGTTAAATGCGGAGATTACGCAAATGGATTTCTTAATTCGTTTCTATTAAAAAATGTATCACAGGGTGATTTACGAGAGGAAATGATAGAAGTTCCATGGGCCACAACATTCTTTGCAAGAAGAGCAGTTGCTGCAGCTTATCATTTAAAAGCAATTCAGAAGTTCAGAACATTAACAGTTGCAGTCGTTGGGGATCCACGGATTCAATTATTTGATGTAGTTTCTGTTTTCAATAGAGATTCTGGCCAACAGTGGAATTACTTTGTTAAAGGTATTAATACAATGGTATCTGCAGACGATGGATTCTATCAAACTTTAGATTTAACAGTTAACTATGGGTATGAACCTGCTCCATATACAGATATAACTGGTATTACAGTAAACATTGATACGCTACGATTAAAACTTTGGGATTGGGATTTAGAAGATGGCGACTTATTAAATATTTATTGTAATGATAAGTTAGTTGAAGAAAATTATTTCATCCGGAACAATCCAACATATGTTGATATTCCACTTGAGTATGGCGTGAATATTATCGTATTCGAAGCAGTTCGGAACCCTAAAGGGATTCTTACAGGACGTTTACAAGTACTAGATACGCAGAATAATATCTTATTTGATTATGGTTCTTTACCAGATTTATCATTTCCTCGGGTAAATCAAGATGCAAATCACTATTATATCCAACGACCAGCCAAAACGTGGTCTGTTACGAGGGTGAACTAGGGGTGATTCTATGATAATGCAAAAAAACTTATATGATCCTATTATGTATTTGATGAAAGGATTAATTGATAGGCAAATATATACCGGTGGTAAACCAATGCCTGGGAATGACCCAAATGACGTATTTAAAGAAGGTATGACCGAAGGATATACGCTTATTCGTGACGGTGCTCGTCTATCTGCAGTCGATGGTGATAAATATCTGCATTATGATTTAGCTTTTAATGCGCACGGTATGCTAGAAAAGGTTCTTGTCTCCCATAAAGTAACCGGAAAAGAGATGGAGATACAATTAATATATAATGCACAAAAACAATTAGAGCGTGTGCAGCCGCGACTTCTTAATAAAGGTAACGGCATACTATCTGATTTACCAATTCCCGATGTGTCGTAATGATGCACGGGAATTTTTTAATACAAGAAAAAGGGTGATTGCTCTTGTTTGAAACAACTTATTTAGCCGGTGGGCGATTAGATCCACCTTTTCATCCGACCAAAGCAGAACCTTTTATACCTGGTTTCATTATGGATTCTACATCATTTAAAACGGATGAAAAGAAATATACATTACCTGCAGATATGGAGATTTACGCAATTAGCGTTAGTTCCTCTATCTATGAATTAGATGATAAATGGGATTTAATCGTGAACGGGCAAACTATTTGCCAAGATATTTATACAAAGCGTCTTCCGGAAGGTATGCATTTTATGGTTTATAAAGCAGTAAAAGCAGGAGACACAATTGTATTTCGATTCCATAACCAAGGGATTCTTGATAAAACGGTATGGTTTGAATTGCACTTTTTAAGATAAGGGGGCGTACTCATGAGTTTTGCAGTTACATACATGGCTGGTGGAAGATTTGACGCACCTTACTTTCCAACAAAAACAGAGCCATTTATACAAGGGCGAAGAGTTGGAATTCATGATGAGCTTCATGTAGATAAATTTTCATTACCATTCGAAACGGAAATGATTGCTTTTTCTGTTGCTGCTTCACATTACAGTGATACGGACTATTGGAATTTATTTATTAATGGCCAACAAGTATTTAAAGAGGTTTATGTAAAAGATGTGCCGGAGGGATTTAATTTCTCCGTTGTAAAACCAATACCTGCTAATGCAGAGCTAAAGTTCGAATACCACAATGCATCTGCAGAGAAAAAAGCTATATGGCTTAATTACCAACTATTAAGAGATTAGGAGCGTGAAATAGATGGCATACGTTGAAAAAATGTATACAGAAGGCGAATTCCAAGACGAAATTGTTAAATTGGTAATCGCTAACGGATGGAAGAAAGTAAAATCGTTTTTCAGAGCAGTTTATCCAGATATGGATCAGAAATCTGACGATGATACAAAGTTTGAATTCGGCATGAGTAAGCACATGCTAGTAAAGAACAATAGCGGTTCTATTTATGGAATTGCTCAAATTTCAAAATGGTCACTTAAAAAGACAGAGATAAAATACAACTTTACAAATGAAGAAGGCAAGAAAGCTTTTGCTGAAGACGGTAAGAAACGTTTGGAAAGCGGCAGAGATCGTTCTTGTTTTTATGTATATATGATTGAAAAAGAGCCAAGTGTTGCTGATGAGGGTGTTCTTGTTCTCCCTTATGAATCTATTAAATTTGAGAAAACATTATTAKATGTTGAATTAACTAAGATAACAGTTACTACAAAAGTAAGTCCAGGTATCGGTGGAACTTCTTACAAAGTTTACTCTTACGATGAAGCAGAAACACAAGTCATGATGTCTCCTTGGGTGAAAGTAACGTTAAGAAATACAAACTTGCAAGGTATCGATGCGAAAACAAATTGGTGGCCAGATTCATTGGTTCGAATTAATGGCCAAGTTGATGAAAGTCGCGTCGTCTTATTAATCCAAGCAGATAATACACCAGCTTTTGAAAATAATGTAGTTCCAGTTACACCGCTTTACATGGGGCAATTAGAGAGTTACGCAAATGATGATACATTAGGTGATGCATTGTGGGCAGGAACCGCATTCGATACAGGCAATGAGGATGCATCACATAAATTCGATTTTAACGACCCGAAACCATATAGAAATGTAGAGTCCTATATGCCTGTTATGAAGTCATATCCGCGTTCTCCAGGTAACGGCATCGATAACGTAATTATTAAACGTTCACGATTGGGAGCGAGGTACCAGGCTCATTATATTGCTTGGAATGTAGCGCCTAACGCAATGCCGCCAGATCGTGTAGGGAAAGACGGTGGCCAATACTCACTATCATGGCAATCGCAGGACAATGACGAATACAAATATCAATTTAACCCGTCTGTTTACAGCAATAAAGTACATACTTCTCGCGCTTATATCGTTCATCCAGATGAAGGTGTGCGTGGATATTTACCTTATATGATCCTATTGTCTCCGCTAGGTCTATTAAATGGCGATAGATTAAAAGTTAGAAAGAATACTTGTCCGGATTCACACGACATTTACAAATTCTTTAATGTAGATGCTATTTCACCAATTACAAAAAGACCTGCTACAGCGTATCGTCCTGCTGGATTAGGTATTTTCGAGAAAACAGTATAAAGGAGTGTACATATATGTGGTTTGATAAAGTCGTATATCTACAAACATTACCGCAAGAATTAGAGAAACTATTTGCTGATAACGGTTGGAAACGAACGCTATTTTTCCAAATCAAGAGCGGTATTTCAAAATTTATCGATGTAAGGTTGTTTGAATCGTTAGGAAGTGATGGAGAACGTAGAAGATTCGGTATTGCAAATGCGTATGATACTGCTGATTCTGATTTCACTGATAGCCGGTTTATTTCTGCAGATTCTCCACTTGGTAAATTAGGGATGGGTGATGGAGTGAAGAAAGACTTCTCCATTCCTGTTTTCCCTGTTCTTGGCCCTTCTGTAATTGTATATGTAAATGGGTTTGAGCAAGAAAAGAGTAAATATAAGGTAGATGCAACTACTGGTAAAGTAACATTCACTACTGCTATTGCGAAAGGCGATAAAGTAACGTGCGAATACAGATTAGCTACCAACACATATGAACCGAATAATGATATGCTGCTATTCACTTTCAATCGATATTTCATCGAAAAAGAGATCCTTTCCGGTGATAAATTAGGTGAATTAGGAAAAGGCGATGGAACGAAAAAGAACTTTGCATTCCCATTCCCTAACTTCGATGAAAGCAGAACCGTAGTTTACAAGAATAATATTATTGTTGACCCTAGTGAGTATTCTTTCACAGAAAAAGAAATTGTATTTAAAACTGCACCTGCAGCAGATACAACAATTAAGATTAGCGGTATATATTTCTTATTACCAAAAGAAGACGGGACACTGGATGCATTAACCGCAAAAACAAGCTTTGATGTACAAAAGATGGAGAGCATTATGGGGGAAGTATATTCGACAATTAACTTTGTAAATCCATCCCCTTATACATCGATTAGTTTTACACCAGAGCAGCGTTTCTCTAAAGAATTGAATCGTGACTCTGTTGTTTATCTGTATGGAAATGCAAATAAAGACCGCATGGTTATGTTTATGCGTGTAGATCCAACACCTAATCCGGTTCGTGCCTTATTC
>NZ_JBFTMA010000061.1:0-11822 GCF_056396725.1 Bacillus sp. 05T31 | reverse complement strand
GAACTATATTTTGTATAATGGACGCAAAGAAAATACATAACCAAAACCACTTTTGTGGATTGCCGTTTATAAAGAAAACTATCACCGCTATTGCAAATAAAATGGTGGATGCTAAACTAAAATATAATTTTGTTTTAATTCCCATTATTCCTCATCCCTCTATCACTTTACAGTACATACTAACTCTTCATTTTTTAACTCTAATATGTACTCCTGTAAAACATATTCTTTCCCGCCATGTTTTTCATACCAATCATGTATTCTTTTAACATGTATCTTGTCGCTTCTAATTTTYGATTCAATTTCTTTATACTGTTCATAACTATCATATTCCCATATTGCAAATACTTCAGTCGTACCATCATTATTATCTTTCATCCAGCGTCCTATTAAACGAGAACCATATTTTATTTGATTAGGTAAATTAGTATCATTGAAATGATCATTAAATATTTCTATGAATTCATTTTTTACTACATAGTATTTCCTTCTGTAAAACATACTTCTTCACCTCTTTTATGAAAAGTATCAGTAAACCTTCCCATTACTACCGTATTATAATACTTACCATCCGACAGTTTTTTATCATTTTTTAGAATACCTTCTACCTCCAAACCTAATTTTTTATAAAGTTGGATGGCTTTTTCATTTGTCTCTAACACTTGCAATGATATCTTTTTCACTTCATTTTCATCAGCCCACTGAATAGATTGTTGCAATAGACTCTTACCCATTCCATATCCCCAAAACTCTCTTAAAATACAAACACCAAACTCTACTTTATGGGATAACCTCTTCAAATTTGATCCTTCACATCTCGAAAACCCTACGATTCGGTTGTGCACTTCTGCAACTAAAAAAAGATTCTTCATCTCTTCACTATCTGTTTTTATTATTTTTTGAAACCCTATCTTATCAATAAACCCCTCTCCAGCTTCTCTATCCATATTTTCAGTTTCGCCATCGATCTGAACTCTAATTTCTGATAACTGCTCAGCATCCGTTTGAACTGCAGAACGAACTGTATAAATTAATCCATTTATATGAAACTCTTGTCCTTTTATAATCATTTCAAACTCCTTTTAAATGAGGTCTATTGACGCTATTACAATTTCTTTACCTTGTTTCTCAAATTGTTGAATCGTTTCTTTACTAGCCCCTTCATCTGTTATTATAAGGTCAATTTCTATCAGTGACTCTCCTTTTATAAAGCAGTCTATTCCAAGTTTATTATGAGGAGCTAAACAAATATTTCTTCTAGCAATTTTACTTACTGTTTTTCCAAAATAAGCAACTTCCGGTGTCGCAGTACTTATACCATTCAATGAAATACCGCCACCTGTAGAGAAATAAAGATCAATAGAGAATCTACTTATCAATTCAGAGGCCAGTGTATCTGTCATATTTCCTGATGGTTTCACTTTTCCACCAATTAAGTACGTATCAATGTTCTTATATTCTCGTAACTTACTAGCAATTTCTAAAGCATTCGTAATAACTATAAATGATGTTTCAGGTAAATACTTTAACATGGCATAATGAATGGAAGCCCCGCCAATAAAAACGGAATCTCCTTCTTGTATGTAGGATACAGCAACTTTCGCAATCGCATCTTCATCTATTGAACTATCACGATAACGTTTCGATGGTTCGGCAGCTAAGTTTCTCACTCGCGTAAGTTCAACTGCACCTCCGTGCGTTCTTTTTAATAAACTCTCTTTCTCCATAATGGATAGATCTCTTCTTATAGAATCAATAGACATATCAAAACTTTCCGCAAGATCCTTTGCGATTACTCTTCCATCTCTCTTAAGTAACTCTAAAATTTTCTCTCTACGCTCTTCAGTGAACATGTTATCACCACCATTATTGAAGATTCAGAAATTTAATCTTTATTTTAATTATATGCATGCTTTTTCTGTATTACAATATTTTCAATTCTTATTTATTCAGCTTTATACAGTTTTTCTCCCTCTTTCTATCCCATTAACTTGAAAACGAAATAAATGTATATTTGCATATTACACAAACATACTTCCATTTACCTTCCTATTGATGTAAAATTATTCCTATGTTTTACTTTTTAATACAGAAAGGGATTACTATGAAATCTATAATTAAAGTAACTTGTACAGCATTATTATTTACAGGAATAATGGCAGGATGTAGTGGAAATACTGCACCAAAACAAGAAAAGAGCGCTTTTGAAAAGAATGCAATGCACTATGGGGAAATATTTAAAAACGAATACTATAGAGCAACAGTTGAAAATGCAAAATTTGAAAAAATAGATAAAGAGTGGCGCCTTACAGCTCGTGTTACAATGAATAACGCTCGAGCCGATAAGGAAACTATAGATCTTTCAGAAATAAAATATTTCATWAAAGATGAAAAAACKGGTRAWAAATACGAAGGYGAAKTTATACAMAATGARAAYGCTRAAAAGGTTCCATCTGARTTCTCTTTAACTACYGACGTTGTATTTGAAATGAAAACTTCGCCTAAAGACTTAAATAACATGTATTTGTATATAGATAGTAAAGTTGCTCCGTTAACAGATACATATTGGAAGCTTGATAATTTAGTATCAAAATAAAAAACAGTCTTTAATGACTGTTTTTTTTATTATCGAACTTGTAAATATCATCTAAAGAAACTCTCTTTATTATAAATTTATATACAAATAACTAAGTTATTTTTTCTCAAGCAATACATCTTTTGCACAAATCGTCACTTCTCTAAATGGACAGTCAAATAAAACACCCAGTTCGAAACCGTCTTCAGTAAGCTCTATTTCATGRYATAGCCACCAAGCACCTTCAAAATTTTCMGGTATAGAACATTTYGTYACKCCTGTAAAAGAAACTTGAAGTTTATTGAAATCACTAAAAGTACCAGTGCAATCTAATACGATAGACAAAGTATCTTCTGACTTTCTCTTTACTACTTTAATCACACTATCATGCAGTGAGAATTCATGTAATTGAACAACGTTTGACGGAATTTTTTTCTTAATGGAATTAAAATATTCTAAGTATGATTGATCTAATTGTGTCATTCTTTTTTCATAATCTGCCGTCCACTCTAACAAAAGTTTCTTAAATTCATTAGGGGGATATTCTGAATCAATAGTGTTGTTATGAAAGTATTGATGTAGTGTTTCAGGGAGATAATTTAATAAATCTTCTTTCCTTTTTTCTACTTCATTTTTCAAACTTTTTATATAATCGGGATCTATTTCTTTCCATTCTTCTATTGATTCTATGAAATGTATAAATCCTAAAATTTGCATTTCTTTATACCAATCTCTTGTAAAATATTTCAATGATACCTCTCCTAAAACATTTTATCATCCAAGAAAAGCAATGTATTCGCTTATTATATCATTCCAATAACCATTTTTTCTAAAGAAAAAATGTAAAACTGTAAATATTCCGCCTATTATTTCTAAAGCTTCAGAATATTTACAAAAATTCGAAATTAGAATACATTTTACATGTACAAGTTTTACCTGTACAAAAATCTAAACAAAAAGGGATGGTTATATGTTGAAGAAATTAGTAGCAGGGACATTAGTAGCAGGTTTTGCATTAACTGGAGGATTAGGAGTAGTAAGTGCTGCAGAAAAAGATAATACAATTAAATCATTTGATTATTTAAAAGTTGATGAAAAGAATGTTAATTCATTCACAAAATTAAGCGATCAATCAAAAAAAGACATCCAAATTACTATGGTACTACCTAAGCAAAATGAAAATGGAGATTGGTTAGCTTATGGCTTTACTAGCAGAGAAACATTGAATGCTTTTATTGAAAAGGATAAAAAGGCACTTAAAAATCAAATTAACCCTTTAGGTAGTGGTGCTGGTAGTACCGATTTTTATGAGCATCAAAATAAAGGTGGACAGTATATTTATTGGAGCAGTGGCTTTAAAAACCTACCTTCTAGCTGGAACGACAGAATTTCTTCAATAAGTACAGCTTCACCTTCTGCAAGTTATTCAACGACGTTATGGGAACATTCTTCAACTCAAGGTTATGGAAAAGGTGTCTCCTTTAGACACTCTGATTGGTATGGTCAAACTGCTAATTTAGCTGCAGATTGGAACGATATAACTTCAGCTATTGAAATTAAATAGTAACAGCGCATTTCAATTAAATAAGTGAAGAAGTTTCAAAATCACTATACTCTCATCGATTAAAAAAACATGAGAGTATAGTGATTTTTCTAGTATCTTTTTATACATATTGCTACTTAAATATTATTTACTAAAAAGACCAGTCATATTAGACTGGTCTTTTTACCTTCAAGCATGTACAGCATGTCCTACTGCCTGCAATAATGCCTCATGAATCGCTTCAGATAAAGTTGGATGTGCTGCAATATAATCTCTCATTATATCAGCGGTTACTTCTGTATGAATCATCACCGTTCCTTGTCCGATTAGTTCGGTTGCACGAGGACCGATAATAGAAATCCCTACAATTTCTTGATATTTAGGTTCCACAATAACTTTTACTTTCCCCGTTTGTTCTCCAATAATAAGCGCTTTTCCGTTCGCTGTAAAAGCAAATTCTCCAATAAGTATATCCCCATATTGCTCTCTTGCTCCTTTTTCTGTTAAACCGACACTAGCAATTTCTGGAGCTGTATAAATACAGCGAGGTACAGCATGATAGTTTACTTTCACATCTTCTCCGCTCGCGTGTAATGCCGCTGTCGTTCCTTCATGGAATGCAACGTGAGCAAGCTGTATTCCACCAATCACATCACCCGCTGCGTAAATATGTGATCTGTTTGTTTGCATATGTTCATTCACAGAAATTCCTTTATTTGAAAATTGAATGCCTGCTTTTTCTAAAGCTAATTCTTGTACACGTGGTTTTCGACCTACAGAAACGAGAATGAATTCCGGGTTGGCTTCTTGGATACTTCCTTCATATTCAAATGAAGTCTGCTTCTTATAATTATTTAATCCTTTTAAAGCCGCTCCTGTAAATATTTTTACGCCATCATTTTCTAGTTTCTCCCTTAAAATTTGTGCGATATCTTCATCTTCACCAGGTAATAATTGCGATGCCATTTCAACAATCGTAACTTTTGTTCCAAGACGACTATAAATGCTTGCAAACTCGCAACCTATTACACCACCRCCAACGATTAATAATGATTTCGGTATATTTTCTAGGGACATTGCATGACTACTATTTAAAATCCACTTCCCATCAAATGGAGCAAAAGGTAATTCAGTTGGTTCTGATCCTGCCGCTATAATAAACTGGTCTCCAACTACTACATCTTCTTTATCACCATGTGTAACTCGCACACGGTGATCCGTTTCAAATTTCGCTTTACCTTGTATAACTTTTATTTTATTTTTCTTCATTAAATATTGTATACCTTGTACGAGTTGCGTAACAATTTGTGATTTTCTCGTCTGTATTTGTTTCCAATCAATTGATATATTCTGCTTATCTACTAATACTCCAAAACGATTCGCATGATTAACAATATCGTATACTTCCGCACTTTCTAACAATGATTTCGTAGGCATACAACCGACATTTAAACAAGTCCCGCCAAGATCAGCTTCATCAATAAGAGTGACATCTTTTCCATTTTGAGCCGCGGTAATTGCCGCTACATAACCAGCAGGTCCGCCCCCAATAACAACTAAATTACTCATTTTCTCACCTTCTCTTTATAAAAGAATTGTTACAGGCTCTTCTAAATACTCTTTAATTGTGCGTAAAAATGCAGCTGCTGGTGCACCGTCTAGTACACGATGATCGAATGTTAAACTTAAAGGTAACATACTTCCTTTTCTTAATTTTTTCCCTTTATATACAGGAACATCTTCAATTGCACCTACACCTAAAATACCAGTTTCAGGTGTATTTAATACTGGCGTAAAATATTCAATACCGAAGCTACCTAAATTACTAATTGTAAATGTTGTCCCTTGCATATCATCACTACTTAAACTGCCTGCTCGTGCCTTTTGTGCCACATTTTTAATCTCTTTAGATAACTCTACTAAAGATAGATTATTAGCAAAGCGAATAGCTGGAACGACTAATCCTTTTTCTAACGCGACCGCCATACCTAAATGAACATGTTCAAATTGATGAATGGCATCATTTATATACGCGCTGTTCATTTCTTTATGCTCTCTAAGCGCTAATACAACAGCACGAGAAACGAAATCAGTAATAGTTAGTTTGTTATCGTATCGTTTTTGTACAACTTCCGCTATTTCTTTATGTAAAGCAACTAAATCTGTAACATCTACTTTCATCGTTAATGTTAATTGCGCACTATTTTGTARGCTTGCATGCATACGGTTCGCAATTGCTTTTCGCATACCAGTAATAGGAATGACTTTACTTTCTTCTTGTTCAAGTACTTCTGGAATTGCTACTCTTTCTTCAAGCGCCTTTAATACATCTACCTTTGTAATTCTTCCGCCAGGTCCTGTACCAATTAATGATCTAATATCGAGATTTTCAGTTTTTGCAATTTTCTTTGCTACTGGAGATATTTTAACTCTTTGCTTCGTCACATCTATCGCATATGGTTCTGGATGTTCTACCTTTTTAGGTTCTGGATTAGATGCTCTTTCTTCTACAACATGTATGTTTTCATGAACTTCTACTTTTTCGTCCGGTTTACCGATGTAGCAAATTACAGTACCCGGCGGCACTCCCTCATCTTCACTTACAGCTATATCAAGAACAGTTCCATCAGCTGGTGCTTCTATTTCAGTTTCGATTTTTTCCGAGTTAATACTAGCAATTAGTTCACCTTTTTCTACATTATCACCTGCTTTAATATTCCAGCTCGTAATAATACCTTCTTTCATCGCCATACCTAACTTCGGCATTACAACTTCTACAGCCATGTTTCTCTCTCCCTTCTCATCGTTTCATTACACACGTAATAAAGATTGGTCTCCGATCATTTCTGATACAGTTTCAATTACTTTCTCCGGCGTTGGTAAATATAACTTTTCAAGTGGTGGTGAAAACGGAACTGGTGTATGTGGTGCTGTAATTCGTTTAATAGGTGCATCTAACAAATCGAATCCTTTATCCGCTACAATTGCCGCAATATCTGTTGCGATACTACATCTTGGATTTGCTTCGTCAATAACAATCAGGCGATTCGTTTTTTCAACAGATGCTAAAATCGTATCTTCATCCAGCGGTGATAAAGAACGTGGATCGATTACTTCTACTTCGAGTCCTTTTTCCGATAATTGCTTTGCAGCTGCAAGTGCTGTATGAACTTGTTTTCCAATTGCAACGATTGTTACATCAGAACCTTCACATTTAATATCTGCTTTTCCTAAAGGAATTGTATAGTACCCTTCTGGTACTTCGCCTTTCATATTGTAAAGTGTTTTATCTTCAAAGAAGATTACTGGATCGTCATCTTCAATTGCCGCTAATAATAAGCCTTTTGCGTCATAAGGAGTGGAAGGAACGACAACTTTTATACCTGGAATGCTCGTAAATAACGCATATAAACTTTGTGAATGCTGTGCCGCTGCGCTAAATCCAGCACCGTGCATCGTACGTACTGTAACTGGCACTTTCGCTTTTCCACCGAACATATAGCGGAACTTTGCACCTTGGTTTAATACTTGATCAAGACAACTACCGATAAAATCATTAAACATTAATTCAGCTATCGGACGTAAACCTGTTGCAGCAGCTGCCATCGCCGCTCCCATATAACCCGCTTCTGAAATTGGAGTATCTAAAATACGATTTCGACCAAATTCTTGTACAAGTCCTTTCGTAACACCGAGTACACCGCCCCATGCTTCATCATCTTGCAAGTGATCCACTTGTGCACCGCCTGCAACATCTTCTCCGATTAAAATTACATTTTCATCACGACGCATTGATATTTTCATCGCTTCATTAATTGCAGTTGACATACTTACTGTTCTAGTCATTATTTTTCACCCTCCTCTTATTTGTAAGAAACGTATACATCTTTTAATAATTCTTCATCTTCCGGATATGGACTATTTTCACTAAATTCAATTGATTGTTGCACTGCTTCATCTACTGCCTTTTCCATATCCACAAGTTCAGATTCYGTTAATAAAGCTTCATGAATTAAATGCTTACGGAAATTCACAATCGCATCTTTTTCATTTAAATGTTCTTCTTTTTCTTCTGAAGTTTTATATGTTTGCGCTTCACCTTCGAAATGACCGTAATTACGATATGTCATACATTCAATTATTGTTGGACCACCGCCATTACGCGCACGTTCTACTGCTTCTTCCGCCGCTTTATACACTGCAAGTAAATCTTTTCCATCTACTTGAACACCTGGAATATTGTAAGCTTTCGCTCGATCTGCAATGGAATCACAACTTGACGCATATTCAAATGTTGTTGCTTCACCGTAACCGTTATTTTCTGCGATAAAAATAACTGGTAACTTCCAAATCGCTGCTAAATTAACCCCTTCATGGAATGTTCCTTCATTATTTGCTCCGTCACCGAAGAAGCAAACACTTACATCTTTCGTTCCTTTATATTTAGCTGTTAATGCTGAACCGCAAGCAAGTGGAAAACCTCCGCCTACAATCCCATTTGCACCAAGCATTCCTTTATCTAAATCGGCAATATGCATTGAACCACCTTTACCTTTACATAACCCTGTCGCTTTCCCAAAAAGTTCGGCCATCATGCCATTTAAATCACAACCTTTCGCGATACAATGGCCGTGACCTCTATGCGTACTTGTAATACTGTCACTATCTGTTAAGTGGGCACATACACCAACTGCTACTGCTTCTTCACCAGCGTATAAATGAACGAAACCTGGCAGAACGCCTTGCGCGAACAATTCATGCACCTTGTCTTCAAACTTACGAATCTCTAACATTTTTTCATACATCCAACGAGCTTGTTCTTTCGTAATTTCATTCCCTTTACTTTCAGTTGTTTTTAACATGTCCAGCCCTCCTATTTTCTTGTTCATCTTTTATATTGCAAGTACTGTGCCAAATTCTAATCCCTGATTTAATAGGTTTTCTCTTTTCTTTCATAATAAAAAAGTAGACAAAATGAGACATCTGTCTCGTTTTGTCCACTTTTGTTCACCTAATTTGAGAATTATTATCTTATTCATTATCAAAACTCTTCTGTAATTTCCGAATGTAAATAATTTGACCAATGTGATACGCGTTATGAGTCGTTACATTAGCTAATACTTCCCACCACTTCGCACATACAGGAAATCCAATTACATCACTTTCAACCTTGTCTTCATTTATGAGACTTTGCCATTGTAACAGTTTCTCTAATAGTTTTTCTCTTAACTCTTCAAATGTTTGATTATCTGAAAGCATAAAACTTTTGTTATTATCACCAATAGCGGGCACAGCATTAACATTTGATTCTTTGTACCTAGTTTGCCACGTCGTATTCCAATACAGTAAATGTTGTACAATTTCAGCTATACTATTACACTCTTCATTCGGCTTCCAGAAAGCTTCTCTCTCAGATAAATCCTTAACTGCATCTGAAAATGGAATATACCAACTGGGATCATTCGCATTTGCTAATAACTGATCTGCTAAAACAACTTTCACATGGAACACTTTGCTTCCCCCCGTTAAAAAGATTTATTTCATGACAATACTCACTTCTCTATATACGCTAAGTTCTTACTATTCCCTTTTTAAAATAATTTTCAAACATATATAATTATAGAAACCTAAAGTACTCTATTATGTAACCTTATAAAAACAACATGTATGATTAATAGATTTTCTTCCCATAACTCGTTATGATAAAAGAAAAAGAAAGCGAGCGACCAATGAATAAAAAAATCGCGGTTATTACAGGGGCATCAAGTGGATTCGGACTATTAACGACACTTGAACTCGCAAAAAAAGATTATTTAGTTATCGCTACAATGCGCAATCTTGAGAAACAAGTAGACTTACTAGCTCAAGCTACTAAACTCAACTTACAACAATATATACAAGTACAACAATTAGATGTAACAGATCAAAATTCTATACATAACTTCCAATTATTTTTAAAAGAAATAAACAGAGTAGACATTCTCATTAATAATGCAGGATATGCAAATGGAGGCTTTGTAGAAGAAATTCCAGTAGAGGAATATCGTAAACAATTTGAAACGAACCTTTTCGGAGCTATATCAATCACTCAGCGGGTTTTACCATATATGAGAGAGCAAAAAAGTGGAAAAATCATTAATATAAGCAGTATTAGTGGCCAAGTTGGATTCCCTGGCTTATCCCCGTATGTTTCTTCCAAATATGCATTAGAAGGCTGGAGTGAATCACTTCGCTTAGAAGTAAAACCTTTCGGAATAGATGTTGCTTTACTTGAACCAGGTTCTTATAACACAAACATATGGGAAGTTGGTAARCAACTAGCTGAAAACCAATCTGATACTATCTCTCCATACAAAGAATATATGGATAAAATACAAAAACATATTAATAGTGGTAGCGATACACTTGGCAATCCGATAGATGTTGCCAATAAAATTGTTGAAATTGCTGAAGCAAAGCGTACTAATTTACGATATCCAATTGGAAAAGGTGTAAAATTTATGATTTTTGCGAAGAAGATTCTTCCTTGGAGATTGTGGGAGTACCTTGTTTTGAAAAGCTTTAAGAAAATGTAATTACCTTTATTGATAACCATTTTGAAAGAGGTGCTAATTAAATGTTAGGTTTACCGTATGGAAAAGTGTTTTTATTTCCGTGGACTGAAGAATGGGAAATTGAGTTTATAAAAGAGAAACAATTCATTGAGGAACAAATTGGCGAACATATTTTAGCAATACACCATATTGGAAGTACTTCAATTCCATATTTAAGTGCAAAGCCAATTATTGATATAGCAATTGAACTAGAAGATTATAAGAACGGTTTAAAATGTATTAAAAAGTTAGAACTACTAAACTATAAATACAGAAAGGATGTACTGCCTGAAAGATACTATTTTAATAAAGGCGAACCACGAACTCATCAAATTCATATGTATGAACAAAGGAACAAATATTTAATAGAACAATTACAATTCAGAGATTACTTAATAGACAACAAAACTTCTCGTATACAGTATGAACAGTTAAAGATTCAACTTTCACGAGCTAATCCTAATGATAAACATCAATATGCAGAGGATAAAACAAATTTCATTACATCCATTGTAGCAAAAATAAATGCATAAATTAAATAAGAAACCATTTAGCAGTAAATGGTTTCTTATTTATTAGTTATCTCATTATTTGTGCCTTCAATAATAAAATCTGCCAATTCATGTGGCTTATGACTTTCTACATACATATCTTCAGCAACCATCCAATTGTTTTCCCACATATCACGCGCTGTTTCCCCGTCTCTAGCAATCCCTCTTTTTATACGTGTTTCACGAGGGCAATTCACCCATATTTTCAAATCATACACTTCAGCCAGCTCCTGACGTGTTGCATATACACCTTCTATAATAACAATTCCGTTTGCAGGGACAATATGAGATTCCGCTAAAGAATCGGTTTCCCAATCGTAACGTTTATAACATCCTTCAATACCATTACTAATCGGATCTAATACCTCTTGTAAAAGGCGTTTCCAATCAAAATCTGCACCAATTGATTTATTCGTAGGATGTTCATTTACAATTTGTGCACATGGTAAATAAAAATCATCCATATGAACAATCGTTACAGTGGAAAATTTACTTTTTATTTTACTAGCTAACGTACTTTTTCCTGCACCGCCACAACCATCAATACCTATTATTAGTAG
>NZ_JBFTMA010000060.1:0-23590 GCF_056396725.1 Bacillus sp. 05T31 | reverse complement strand
TCATAATATGTATTCAATACTGTGCGCATTTGTTTTTTTGTACTATCCTTCACCGATACATTACCGAGCCGGTGTAAATCAAAGTGAAAAAAGAGACGTAATAATTTATGAACAGCCTCTCCCACCGGAATACGATACGGATCTTGTTCCGCATGACGCGAGCACAGAAAACCGCCTTCCCTGACAGAGAAGGCGACAAAATCTGTTTCTTGATGACAAATAGCACATGTATCAAAGTACGGGTGCATCCCTAATACCGGAAGCATTTTCGTTTGATAAATTAATGATAATACTTCTGGGTCAACACCCTCACACATATAATGCAACGTTTGATATAACATTTCAAATAAATACGGATTATGCTTCTTATCTTCTGTTGCTTTATCGGTTAATTCGATAATAAATGATGCATAAGCAGTTAAAAATATATCCTCGCGAATTTCTTTCATAGATGAAATAATCTCGCCTTGTTGCAAAGTTCCAAGTCCAGATCCCATTTGAATAAGAAAATGACCATGTGTCATAAGTTGCGAAATAGCTGCTAACCGACTCTTCGGCTTTTTCGCCCCTCTTGCCATTGCACTAGCATAAGAATCCACCTTTCTCAATAAGCGTAGCCTATAAACCAATTTCTTTTGTTGTTATTAAGTTGACCCATTTTGTTCATTTTCATGTGAGAAAAATTTTTCCTAATTTATCAAGGTTCATAAAAACCAATGATCAGTGGATGAACAAAACATCCACTGATCACAACTTTACTTCATATTAATACTCGTCTTCACGGAAACCAAGGTCACGAAGCTGTGACATCTTATTGCGCCAATCTTTTTGCACTTTCACCCATACTTCTAAAAATACTTTAGAACCAAGAAGTGCTTCAATGTCAAAACGAGCTCTCTTACCGACTTCTTTTAACATCTTCCCTTGCTTACCTATAATAATTCCTTTTTGTGATGCACGTTCAACAACAATCGTTGCGTTTATATAAACCGCTCCGCCCTCACGCTTTTGAATTGCATCAATAACAACCGCTACAGAATGCGGTACTTCTTCACGTGTTAAATGTAATACTTTTTCACGAATAAGCTCTGAAATAATAAATCGCTCTGGATGATCCGTTACTTGATTATCCGGGTAATATTGCGGTCCTTCTGGTAAATACTTTTTAATTGCTCCGATTAACGCTTCAACGTTATTACCGTCCAATGCAGAAATTGGCACAATCTCCGCGAACTCATATAATTTACGATATTGATCAATCAACTCCAGCAATTGCTCTGGATGAAGTTGGTCAATTTTATTAATCACCAAAAATACCGGTTGTTTCGTTTCTTGTAATTTCTCAATAATAAATTCCTCACCACGACCATATCCTTCAGTTGCATTGACCATAAACAAAACAATATCAACTTCTTTTAATGTCGTTTGAGCCATCTTCACCATGAAATCGCCTAGTTTATGTTTAGGTTTATGTATTCCTGGTGTATCAATGAAAACTACTTGTGAATCATTTTCTGTATATACACCTTGAATTTTATTACGAGTTGTTTGTGGCTTATCGCTCATAATGGCAATTTTTTGGCCAATAATACGATTTAAAAATGTAGATTTCCCAACATTCGGTCTGCCAATAATAGAGACAAAACCTGATTTATAACCTTTTCTATTCATGTAAATCCTCCGCTAAAAATGCTCCTGGTAACAATTCTCCGACTGTTGTCTCTTGAACATCACCATGTAAGTTTGATAGGTATACTTTCGTATCCTGTTTACATAATTCTATCATAACTTGTCGACATGCTCCACAAGGAGGTACTGGACGCTTTGTATCCGCTACGACTGCAATAGCTACAAACTCGTTATCCCCTTCAGAAATTGCCTTAAATAAAGCTGTTCGTTCTGCACAGTTACATAAACCATATGATGCATTTTCAACATTACATCCACGATATATTTTTCCATCCTGAGTTAGTAAAGCTGCACCTACTTGAAATTTAGAATATGGTACGTACGCTCGTTTACGCGCTTCGGTTGCTTCTTGAATTAATTGTTTGCTATTCATATTCCCGCATCCTTTCCGTTCATAGATGTGAATAGATACACTCTTTCATTAAAGGCCTTCACGGCGCTCCCAAAGCTTAATAAAAGCTTCGGAATGCAACTATACCATATACGGTAAAAAGATAATAGCACCAATTACAGCAGCTATAATTGCAAATAATAAAACTGCCCCTGCTGCAACATCCTTTGCAATTTTTGCAACCGGATGAATATCGGCGGTTGCTAAGTCTACTGTTTTTTCAATAGCCGTATTCACCATCTCTAAACTCATTACAATCCCTATCACAATAAGTACGACAATCCATTCCATTGTTGTAATATGGAAATAAAAGCCGCAGCATATAACGATGACTGCGGCTAAATAATGAATTTTCATATTTCGTTCATGACGAAGACAAAAGTATATACCAGCTATAGCATATCCAAAACTGTCTAAAAGTTTTCCTGTTTTCATCGCCCTAATCCAAAGGCCTCTAAAATTTCTTTTTGTCTTCCAAACATTTCTTTCTCATCTTCTTCTGTCATATGATCATAACCAAGCAAATGCAAAAAGCCATGTAGTGCTAAAAACCCAAGTTCTCGATCAAAAGAATGTCCATATTCTTCAGCTTGTTCTTTTGCTCTTGGAATAGAAATAATAAGATCTCCTAACATACGCGGCATCTCTGCACCGACAATTTCCATTTCGCCTTCTCCCATTTCTTCCATAGCAAAAGAAATAACGTCCGTAGGCTGATCCTTATCTCGGTAATCACGGTTTATTTCACGAATACGTTCATTATCTACAAATGTAACCGATAATTCTGCGCCTTCTTCTATGTTCTCCATTTGGGCTGCTTTCTCTACTAAACCTCGAATCAAACTTATATATTCTTCTTTCACTTCTTCTGTTTCATCAATAAAATCAATTAATAAACTCATTCTTTCTCCTTTTCTTCCGGCGGTTCCGGATATGTAATACGGGAATGGAAAATACCATTTAACGTTTCACATAACGTTTTTCCAACGATTTGTAGTTCCTTAAATGTCAAATCACATTCACTAAATTGACCATCTTGCAGGCGATCTTTAATAATACTTTGCACTAAATTATTAATCTGATCTGGTGTTGGATGGTTCATCGAACGTACCGCCGCCTCCACACTATCAGCAATACCAACTATCGCCGACTCTTTAGAAGTTGCTTTTGATCCTGGATAGCGGAACATTTCCTCCGTATATTTCTCTTTATCTTCTTTAATCGCATTATAATAAAAATATTTAAGTAACGTTGTACCATGATGCTGTCCAGCAATATCGATAATTTCTTGAGGTATATGGTGTTCTTCTAACATTCTCACCCCATCGGTTACATGAGCAATTATAATATCTTTGCTCGTTACAGGGTCTAATCTATCATGCGGGTTTTCAATACCCATTTGGTTTTCAATAAAAAACTGTGGTTGTACCGTTTTCCCTACATCATGATAATACGCCCCTACACGCGCTAATACTCCATTTGCTCCAACTGCTTCACAAGCAGCTTCTGAGAGATTAGCTACCATTACACTATGATGATATGTACCTGGTGCTTCTAATAAAATTTTGCGCACGAGCGGGTGATTCGGACTTGAAAGTTCCATCAATTTCATACTCGATACAATCCCAAGACCACTTTCTAAATACGGTAAAATCCCCATAGCTAGAACAGAAGAGATAATACCCGAAACAGCAGCCATTAATAATTGCACCCCAATTTCAAGAGGCGAAAAATTCCCGTTACGTAATAATAGCAAAGCCGCTAATACGACTACATTTAATACAGAAACGAGTATACCAGCTTGTAAAATCATCGTACGACGATTTTTTTCTCTCAAGAAAATACTAACTGATAATGAACTTAATAAAACATAAATCCCCACACTATAATTCAGTGTACTCGTTACACCTTCATTAAACATAATACTTCCGCATACAGAAAAGATCATACTCGTTAAAAATACAAATCGATCACCAATCATTAATTTTACAAGTATTGTTCCCATGGCAACTGGAACAACATACGCGATTCCTGCATACTCAAGTTTTTGAAACAAACTAATGATTTTCATTAAAACAATCGTGATAGACAAAATTGTAATATACGCTAAGACATACGGCCTATCTTCTCTTTTCCGCTGTAAAAACACTTCAAACTGCTTATGCATAAAGTACAATAGCACACCAATGAGTACCGCTAACCCAACATAGGGTTGAAAACTGTTCCCTTTTTCTAACAGGCCAACTAATTTCAACTGATTGTACATATCACTTGAAATCGTTTCACCTTCTCTAACAAGGACTTGCCCTTGAAGAATATAAACAGGTGGAACTAAATCTTCTTCCGCTTTTCTCTTCTCTTTTGTTAAGGTCGGATCATAAAAATAGTTTGCAGAAATCGCATATTTCCCTAACGCCTTAATAGATTCCTTTAAACCATTATCAACATTAACACTATTCATCTCACTTACATATCGTTCCTTCGCATCCTTCAATTCRTCCATTTTAACATGCTCAGTCATGATACTATTAATAGCTGTAACTGTTGCATCTTTCGCTAATACTAATTGGTTCGAATCTGCATTAATTAAGTTTATTAAGTTTGAATCAGATAATTCTTTCGTTAAATCAGTAGGCAATTTTTTTTTCAACTTGTCCACTTTTTCAGCATCAGTAATCTTTTTTTGCTCATCCGGTCCAACCGCTTTAATCTCTTGTATCACTTCATCTACTTTAGCAAAGACGTCATTCACAATATCCACTTTATTTTGTTTATACTCACTTTTATATGTATATTGATCTTCAACTTTTGTAGCGGCTTCTTTTTTCTTTTTGTCCGTTGTAACTTTATCTTCAATTTTAATAGGAGAATGGATTGTTTTTTTCGCAATAGAATATGTTGTAACATCTAATTGCTCTGGTTTTACATTATTCATAAGTGCAAAAAACAGCACTGCTCCTAATAAAACGTAAGAAATCCAACTTAGTTTTTTCGAATGTTGTAAATTACGAAACCACTTAGAAATTTCTTGAGATCTTGACATGATTTCAATACCTTCTCCTCTCCAGAAATAAAGTGAAACTATTTATAGCTTTCATTTCTTCTAGGCAACGATACTTTTTGGACAACGTTTTTATCCACTATCACCTATAGTTCATTTCCCTCGTCTTTAATGATAGTAAAAAATATGCCACTCGCCAACCTTATCATACAAAAAGAAATGACCCTGACAAATAGGATCATTCCATTTTATCATATGCCTCAATAATACGTTGCACTAACGGGTGTCTCACAACGTCCGTTTGTTCCAATGTAATGAACGAAAGACCTGATACACCAGATAAAACATTAGCAGCAATAGAAAGACCTGACTTTACCCCTTTTGGCAAGTCTACCTGTGAGGGATCCCCCGTAATAACCATTTTAGAACTAAAACCTAATCGTGTTAAAAACATTTTTATTTGAACACCAGTTGTATTTTGCGCCTCATCTAATATAACAAATGAATCATCAAGAGTACGCCCTCTCATATAAGCAAGAGGTGCAATTTCAATTACACCACGTTCCATCATACGTTGTGTATATTCTTGTCCAAGAATATCATGTAACGCATCATATAGTGGACGTAAATACGGATCTACTTTTTCTTTCAAATCACCTGGTAAAAACCCTAAGCTCTCTCCAGCTTCTACAGCAGGTCTTGTTAAAATAATTTTCTTTACATACCCTTGCTTTAAAGCTCTCACAGCCATTACTACGGCTAAGTATGTTTTTCCTGTCCCAGCAGGTCCTATCCCAAAYACAATATCATTCTTTTTCATTGCATGAATATATCGTCTTTGCCCCATCGTTTTCACACGAATGGATTTACCTTTTGCCGTTTTAAAAATTTCCTCTTCATATAATTCTTCGAATTGAGCAATTTTCCCTTGTTGCCCAAGCTGAATCGCATACGCAACATCTCTTTCCGAAATTGATACACCTTTACGGATAACAACAAGTAACTGTTGTAAGATTTTTTCTACGAGCACCACAGTTTCATCTGCCCCAGATACACGAACAGATTCTCCTCTAGTCACAATCGATACACTAAGTTCTCGTTCAATTACTTTTAAATGAGCATCATTTACCCCAAAAAGAGCGATTGCTTCGTTGGGATTTTCCAATTGTTGGTTCATTTCTACTAATTGTTCTGCCATTACTCAGTCTCCTTGAATATCGGATTCAGATATTGGTTGTGGCTCTGCAATATTTTCAATCACTGTATAATGTAATGTGACCTTTAGGTGATCCGCCTCAACCTCTTTACTCAAAATGTTATCACTTACAATCATAGCATGTTCATCCAATTTTTTCTTCAGTTCTTTTTCTGCCATCTCTTTCGCTACTTTCATTGCCTGTTTTTCGGTATATTCTCGGTTCGCTTCTTCCTCTTCTCGTACAATATCTTTCTCGTATGCAATTGGTAATGTAAATCCAAATAATTTCACATCATGTTTTACACTTTCAGTACGAGAGCGCTTATACTTATCCTGTAGAAATCCCCATATTTTTATTTTAGTACTCCCAAATTTAAGGAAATATTCATTGTATGAATTACCAGTATACACTTGAAATTGTGTCTTTAACGGAACATCCACCTCAGATTTATACCACGTTTCTCCATATACAATCCCTTTAGCCGAAACAACTGTCGGATTCTCCTCATTACCATACATCCCGGATACGAGAAGTTGCCCCTTTTCTACATGGTCATTTTTCATGACAACCGGCTTCCCAACTTCCACAAATGTTTTTGTAATAATCCCTTCTTTTTTTGCTACTAAGTTTTGTGGCTGTTGTTCACTTTCTTTTTTCGGCTCATTTTTTTCAACAATCTTAAAATGATATGTTGTCCCTCTTATTTCTAATCCCGCCCAAGTAATCGCATTAATATTGTCTGTCAAATGACGTTGAACATCTTCTACACTCGGCATTTGGAATTGTAATTTACCTTTTTTTATACCCATTTTGTCCAATTCTTTCATCAATATATATTCTGTTTCAGGTTTTGCTCCTGTAATTTCAATTTTCCACACCATATTTGACAATGCGATCATTCCGAAAAAAAATATTAAAAACCCAATTAAAAATCCACTATTTTTAATTATACGCTTATTCCAAAAAGGAAAACCGTAACGTCCAATAAAATATAATTTACATTCATTTTTTCTATAAATTGGTTTTATCTTTTTCACATCTCGTAATAACATACAAAAAACTAACGTTTCATCAGCTATCTTCTTTACATCCCAAACGAGTAATTTCTTCCGCACACACTCGTTAACAAAGCGTTCCGCTCCTCTACCTTCAATTCGCACCTTTACATACCCAAGCCATTTTATAAACCATTTATTTTTCATCGACTATCTCCACTACCTTTCTAAAAGTAGATACACTACTTTTCAATTCGATTATCAAACTAGCTCGTACTAAAATTTTAATTAGCAGATTCCTTGATCCTCACTAATTATTAACCTTCACGAGCCAATTTTTTACGTGGAACTCAATTCCCACCTATCCTCTTTGTACGAACCGAATATTGAGGCCAGAACGTTACCACCTGTTAATACAAGGTAACGAAGAAAAACTTCACAAACGGAAGTTTCTCCTCACTCCTCTTTCTTTTCATTTTCTAAAAACGTCACTTGTTCAATAATCCCTTCAAGCAACAGTTCTTCTGGAAGGATTGTTTTAATAACAAAGGATTGACCTTTAATTAATAATTGACCATGTTTCAATAGCAATCTTACCTCTTTATCTGAAAACACTAATAATCCTCGATGATTTTCTATATAGATATGTACTTGCCCAACAAGCGTGATCCGAGGTAGATCCATTAACACATCCACTGGCAGGTCTATTTGCTTCGTTAACCAATTCTTCATTTGTTCTATTTTTTTCATCTCAAAAGACCCCCTCTCATCCCATATGTATGAAAAAAGAGCTTGTAATATCACGTCCAAACTGAAAAAAGCATAAAAAAACGTCTCATACGAAATGAGACGCTTTTTTATGCTAATAGCTGGATAACCAGCTTATTCACAAGTGATCCGTCTGTTTTACCTTTTACTTTCGGCATAACAGCAGTCATCACTTTACCCATATCTGCTTTAGATGTAGCACCAACTTCAGAAATAACTTGCTTAATTATATCCGCTAGTTCTTCTTCTGTTAATTGCTCCGGCAAATATGCGCTTAAAATCTGAATTTCACTTTGCAGTTTATCAACAAGGTCTTCACGACCAGCTTTTTTAAATTCAAGGAGGGAGTCCTTATACTGTTTTACTTCACGAGCTAAAACTGTTAATTCCTCTTCTTCAGTAAGAGTATGTTGCAGTTTAATACCTTCATTTTGTAAAGCAGCCTTAACCATACGAATAACGGTTAATTTTTCTTTTTGTTTATTCTTCATCGCTTGTTTCATATCATCGTTTAAACGACCGAGAAGACTCATAACTTACACCCTCTCTTAGAACTTACGCTTTCTTGCCGCTTCAGATTTCTTCTTACGTTTTACACTTGGCTTTTCATAAAACTCGCGCTTTCTTGCTTCAGCAAGTGTACCAGTTTTAGAAACCGATCTTTTAAAACGGCGAAGTGCATCCTCCAAAGACTCGTTTTTACGAACGACTGTTTTTGACATTCTCTTTCCCTCCCTCCGAAACATCACACTTACATACTAATTTCAGCATGCAAAAAGAAACCCTTCTTCAGCATGTCTTTTACGATTATAATACATTTTATCACTTCAGGTCAACTATTTGGCAGAATAAAAGAAGAATAGATGCCCTTACCTGTTCAAAAGCTATGTAGATAGCTATTATCCTTTTCCCCTGAAGACAACTATATTTTTTATCATTACACCTTTTTTAATACAAGAAAGCATTAAATAACTACTCATTCAACGTACCTGCCTTTTCAGTACTTAACTTCTCCACACAAAAAAAAGAAAGCATGCAAATCGTTTYCGTTTGCATGCTTTTTTATCCCGCTATTTGCCAGGACAGTAAGACCCCCACCTCAAAATTCAGCGAAAGCAAAGAACTTAGGCGGGGGTCAGGCTGATAATCAGCGGGGATGCCCCCCCTCCACTGATTAAAGTTTCATTTTATGCGCTTGCTGATTCTTTTTTCACATCATCTTCAAGAACACGAACAAACTGCGCTTCGTTATATGGATAACCAGCTTTTGTAATTTTCACTTTTACTAGCTTACCAATCAATTCTTCAGATCCTTCAAAAACAATTTTTAAGTAGTTATCTGTATAACCTACATATAAACCTTTACGGTCACCATCTTTAAATGTCTCTTCCGGAATGATTTCAAGTACTTCACCTTCAAATCTAGAAGCATACTCTTTCGCTAATTGATTTGATAGCTCAATTAGACGGTGAACACGATCGTTCTTCACGTCTTCAGGAACTTGATCTTCCATACGTGCTGCTGGAGTACCTGTACGTTTCGAATAAGGGAAAACGTGTAATTCAGAGAAACGATTCTCTTTAATGAAATTGTACGTTTCCATGAATTCCTCTTCTGTTTCGCCTGGGAATCCAACAATTACGTCTGATGTAATCGCAAGACCTGGTAACGCTTCTTTCAAACGATCTAAACGCTCTTGGAAAAATTCCATCGTATACTTACGGCGCATACGTTTCAATACAGTATTAGATCCTGACTGTAATGGAATATGCAAGTGACGTACAACTACTTCTGATTTATCTAACACTTCAATTACTTCATCAGAAATTTGACTCGCCTCAATAGAAGAAATACGAAGGCGTTTCAATCCGCCTACTTCCGCTTCCATATCGCGCAGTAATCCAGCTAAGTTATACTCTTTTATATCTTCACCGTACCCACCTGTATGAATACCTGTTAATACGATTTCTTTATAGCCCGCATCTACTAATTGCTGCGCTTGTTTAATAACTTCTTTTCCATCACGAGAACGCATTAAACCACGCGCCCAAGGAATGATGCAAAATGTACAGAAGTTATTACAACCTTCTTGTATTTTTAAAGATGCACGTGTACGGTCCGTGAAATATGGTACATCGAGCTCTTCATATACACGTGTTTTCATAATATTGCGGACAGCATTAATTGGTTGACGCTCTTTACGGAATTCTTCGATGTATCCTAACATCTTCTCACGATCTTGCGTACCAACAACAATATCTACACCTGGAATCGCCATAATTTCCGCTGGAGATGTTTGTGCATAACATCCAGTTACACAAATTACCGCATCTGGATTTTGGCGTACAGCACGTCTAATTACTTGACGGCTTTTTTTATCTCCAGTATTCGTTACTGTACATGTGTTAATAACGTATACATCAGATTTTTTTTCATATTCAGTTCTTTCATAACCACCTTGTTTAAACAATTGCCAAATCGCTTCTGTTTCATAGTGGTTTACTTTACAACCTAACGTGTGGAACGCAACAGTTGCCATTGATTATCACCCCATCAATTCAAAATGATAAGAAGCGGCACTTAACGCATAAAGCGGAGCCGTTTCTGTTCTTAAAATTCTTGGTCCTAAACTACATGGTACAAATTTATGTTCACGAAGTGCGGTTATCTCTTCCTCCGCTAARCCGCCTTCTGGTCCAAATACAATCAGCAGCTTTTGGCCTGGTTTAAYCGTCGCTAAAGCTTTCGCAAAATTAGATTTCTCACCTTGTTTCGCTTCTTCTTCATACGCAACAAGGCAAACATCATACTCGCTACTCATCGACAGCAGTTGTTTAAATGATGAGGGAACGTGTACTTCTGGAATTTCACTTCTATGCGATTGTTCCGCAGCTTCTTTTACAATTTTTTTCAAACGCTCAACTTTTTTATCTGCTTTTTTCGCATCCCACTTTACAATAGATCGAGATGCTTGAAATGGTAAAAATGCAGCTGCCCCAAGCTCAGTTCCTTTTTGAAAAATTAACTCTAGCTTGTCTCCTTTCGGCAGTCCACTTGCAATCGTCACGAACACAGGAAGTTCGCTTGACGCCTCTACCCATTCTACAATAGTGGTATCCACAAATTCACTGGTAATTTCAGCAATTGAACACTCTGCTGTTTTACCATTTACACAGCAATAAATGTGGTCACCAGCTGACATACGCATCACTCTTGCGATGTGATGGACATCATCACCCATTATGCGAATACTTGTCTCATTTACATATTTCTCTTCTACAAAATAACGTTGCATATAATCACCTTAGTAGAGTTTCGTTCCTTTCGTAAGTCAACACTTACGAAAAGAACGAAACGTTATCATTTTCATATAACAAACGGCAAGTCCCTCACCTTATACGGTGAGAGACTCCCCTGTTCTTTATAGACTAAAATCTATATTACGCATTTCGTGCAATAATTGCTACCCAATCTTCCATTCGAAGTACTTCTTCAATTGAAAATCCAGCTGTTTCTAACGCTTCAGAAATTACTTTTTCTTTCGCCCCAATAATACCAGATGTAATAAATAATCCACCTGGCTTCACAACTCTCRCTGCATCTTCAGGGAATAGAAGAATAATTTCCGCTAGTAAATTTGCTACGATTAAATCAACTGGGCCTTCAATACCTTCTAATAGACTATTCTGTCCAACATTGACAATGTCATCTGTTTTATTTAAGCGCACATTCATTTCTGCACTTTCAACTGCAACTGGGTCTAAATCATACGCTTGAACAGAAGCCGCACCTAATTTTGCCGCAGCAATACTAAGTACCCCCGAACCTGTCCCCACATCAATCACAGTATCACCTGGCTGAACCGTTTTTTCTAAAGCACGAATACACATCGTCGTTGTTGGATGTGTCCCTGTACCAAACRCCATACCTGGATCTAATTCAATAATTTTTTCATCTGGAGAAGACGGTGTATACTCTTCCCACGTCGGCACAATTGTGAATGTATCAGAAATTTGAACTGGATGATAATACTTCTTCCAAGCAGTAGCCCAATCTTCCTCATCGACTTCATTAATTGTAATAGTTCCTTTACCAATTTCGATGTCGAAAGATGGTCTGCTCTTCTTGCCCTGCAAATTCACGTAATAAATCTTTTTGATGTGAAGTTAATTTCGTCGGCACAACAACACGAACGACTACATATTGATCTCCTTGACCATATCCACGTACGTTCGGAGCACCTTTTCCTTTTAARCGGAATTCTGTTCCTGTTTGTGTTCCTGCTGGAATTTTCAGCTTCACTTTGCCATGAACGGTAGGAACTTCTACTTCCGCACCAAGTGCCATTTGCGCAAATGTTATTGGCATTTCGCAAATAATGTGATCCCCTTCGCGTTCAAAGAATTCATGATTTCTCACATGAACAACAACATATAAGTCACCTGCCGGTCCGCCATTTACGCCTGCTTCACCTTTTCCAGATACACGAATTTGTTGACCATTATCGATACCCGCTGGAATTTTAACATTGATTTTTTTACGTTTACGAACTTTACCAGAACCATGGCATGTCGTACATTTCTCTTTAATCATTTGACCTGTTCCTGAACAATGTCCACAAGCTTGACGGTTTACAATACGCCCAAATGGTGTATTTTGTTCTACACTTACTTGCCCTGATCCTGAACAGTGTTTACATGTTTCTTTTGAAGTCCCTGGTTTTGCTCCACTACCCTTACAAGTATCACATGGATCCTCCACTGGAATCTCAACGTTTAATTCTTTACCAAAAATAGCTTCTTCAAACTCTAAAGTAACTTGATATTGTAAATCAGCACCTTGACGTGGAGCATTTGGRTCACGACGTCTGCCGCCACCGCCAAAGAATGAACTAAAGATATCTTCGAAACCGAAGCCACCGCCGAAGTCTCCTCCGCCACCGAAACCTTGATTCGGACCMGCGTGACCAAATTGATCATACTGCGCACGCTTTTGATCATCGCTCAATACTTCGTATGCYTCTTGTACTTCTTTAAACTTTTCAATTGCATTTTCTTCTTTACTTACGTCTGGATGATATTTTTTAGCCAAACGACGATACGCTTTTTTAATTTCATCTTTTGAAGCGCCCTGGCTAAGTCCAAGGACCTCATAATAATCTCGTTTATTCATAAATTTGCAACCCCCGAATCTTTCACATAAACGTAATTTTAACACCGAAAGAAAGTGCTTTGCAACAAAGTTTCCTCACTTACAGTATGCAAAATAAAAAACTTAAGATCCTCACACATTTCTTCTTATTCGTGAAAAAAGCCAAAGCCAAGGCACGCTTGACTTTGACTTTTTGTCATCTTACTTATTTTATTTCACTGTATTACTTGTCTTCTTTTACTTCTTCAAACTCAGCGTCTACTACATTATCTTTTTTCGCGCCAGCGTCTTGTGCTCCTTGTGCACCTTCTGCTTGCCCTGCAGCCGCTTGAGCTTGCTCGTATAATTTAACAGTTAATTGTTGTACGATTTCTTGAAGAGCATCTTTTTTCACACGGATTTCTTCAAGTTCGTTTTTCTCGATTGCCGCTTGTAATGCTTCTTTCGCTTCCGTTGCTTTCGCTACTTCAGCTGCATCTACTTTACCTTCTAAATCTTTTACAACTTTGTCTGTTTGGAATACAAGTTGGTCAGCTTCGTTACGAAGTTCAACTTCTTCCTTACGTTTTTGGTCAGCATCAGCATTTGATTCAGCTTCTTGTACCATACGATCTACTTCTTCATCAGAAAGACCTGAAGAAGATTGGATTGTAATAGTTTGCTCTTTGCTTGTTCCTAAGTCTTTTGCACGTACGTTAACGATACCGTTCGCATCAATATCGAATGTTACTTCGATTTGTGGAATTCCACGTGGTGCTGGCGGAAGGTCTGTTAATTGGAAACGACCTAACGTTTTGTTGTCAGCTGACATTGGACGCTCACCTTGTAGTACGTGAATGTCTACCGCTGGTTGGTTATCAGCAGCTGTTGAGAATACTTGTGACTTACTTGTCGGAATTGTAGTGTTACGCTCGATTAGTTTCGTGAACACACCGCCCATAGTTTCGATACCTAAAGAAAGTGGAGTTACGTCTAATAATAGAACGCCCTCTACATCACCAGTAAGTACGCCACCTTGAACTGCAGCACCTAATGCTACAACTTCATCTGGGTTTACACCTTTGTATGGCTCTTTACCAGTTTCACGTTTAATYGCTTCTTGTACAGCTGGGATACGAGTRGATCCACCAACAAGGATAACTTTATCTAATTCGCTTGGAGCAAAACCAGCGTCTTTTAATGCACGACGAGTTGGCTCTAATGTTCTTTCAACAAGACCAGMTGAAATTTCTTCGAATTTAGCTCTTGTTAACGTTAATTCTAAGTGTAATGGGCCAGCAGCTCCAGCACTAATGAATGGTAATGAAATTTGTGTTTGTGTTACACCAGAAAGATCTTTCTTCGCTTTTTCAGCTGCATCTTTCAGACGTTGAAGTGCCATTTTATCTTGGCTTAAATCAATGTTGTTTTCTTTTTTGAATTCAGCTACTAAGTGATCAATGATAACTTGGTCAAAGTCATCTCCACCAAGACGGTTGTCACCAGCAGTTGAAATAACTTCGAATGTGCCGTCTGCTAACTCAAGGATAGATACATCAAATGTACCGCCACCTAAGTCATATACTAAGATTTTTTGCTCTTCATCTTGTTTTTCTAAACCGTAAGCAAGTGCTGCCGCTGTTGGTTCGTTAATGATACGCTCAACTTCTAAACCAGCGATACGACCAGCATCTTTCGTTGCTTGACGCTCAGCATCGTTGAAGTATGCAGGTACTGTAATAACAGCTTTCGTTACTGTTTCACCTAAGTATGCTTCAGCAGAAGCTTTTAAGTTTTGTAAAATGATTGCAGAAATTTCTTGAGGTGTAAAATCTTTACCTTCAACTTCTACTTTGTAGTCTGTACCCATATGACGTTTAACAGACATGATTGTATTTGGGTTTGTAATTGCTTGACGCTTCGCAACTTCCCCAACTTGACGCTCTTCATTTTTGAAAGCTACAACAGAAGGTGTTGTACGGTTTCCTTCTGGATTTGGGATAACCTTTGGTTCTCCACCTTCCATAACAGCTACACAAGAGTTTGTTGTACCTAAGTCAATACCGATAATTTTACTCATGGCGAATCCTCCTACTTTTATGTAAATTATTGATTTACTTTTACCATTGATGGGCGAATCACACGGTCTTTTAGTTTATAACCTTTTTGGAATTCTTCAACTACCGCGTTTGATTCAAATTCACTGTCTTCSACTTGCATAATAGCTTGGTGYTCATTCGGATCAAACTGTTTACCAACAGMTTCAATCGCTTCAACACCTTCYTTAGTCARCGCTTCTAGCAATTGACGATGCACCATTTCCATACCTTGTAACAAGGATTTCGTTTGCTCGTCAGTCGCTTCCACTTGCATCGCTCTTTCAAAATTATCAAGAGCTGGCAAAATATCTGAAACTAGACTTTGTGCTCTATATTTATCAGCAGCCTGTTTATCCATTTGGACACGGCGCTTATAATTTTCAAAATCAGCTTGTAGACGTAATGTGCGACCTTCCGTTTCCGTTAGTTTCGCTTGTAACTCATCTACTTTTTCTTGTAAAAGAGCAGCCTCACTTTTTTCTTCTACAGTTTTTTCACTGTTTTCTGGCGTGACAGCTTCTTCAACTTGCGCTTCTTTCACTTCTTCTACCACTTGTTCGTTACGCTCTTCCACAATTTTCACCTCCTTAAAAGGTATTAGGTATCATGCTTAGCATGATTACCTAAGCATTATATATTACACACAGCAATGAAAATTTCATCACTTGAGCGAATGTATTACTCTCATTTACTTTTTAAGTCCGTCTGTAAATTGTCTTGTAAATAACTGCAGTAAACTAATTACACGAGAGTATTGCATTCTCGTCGGACCTAAAATTGCAATTGTTCCAAGTTGCTCTTCTCCAATCGAATACGTTGCAGAAATCAAACTGCAATCCTCCATTGCCGTAGAAGAATTTTCTCTACCAATTTTCACTTGAATTCCGACTTGTTTATGACGCAAAATGTCATAAAACGCAGCCTCATTATCAATCATCGTCAGCAAAGATCTTACTTTGTGAATGTCATGGAACTCTGGTTGCGAAAGCATATTTGCTTTTCCTCCAAAGTATATCTTTTCCGATAAAGGGACTTGAAATGTACCATCTAACATTTTTATTGCACTATCGTAATTATGAACATACCCACGCAAAACTGTAACAATCTCTTTAAAGATTTTATTATGAAGTTCTGCCATAGGTATACCAGATAGCTTTTCATTTAAAATATTAACCATTTTTTCTAAATCTGATAAATCAACAGATTCCGGAACGGTAACCGTTTTACTTTGCACATGCCCTGTATCTGTTACAATAATAGCGACTGCTGTTTGACGATCAAGCGGTACAATTTGTACATTTTTAAGTTTATTTGTGCTCAATTTGGGACCAAGAACAATGGCCGTATAATTCGTAAGCTCTGATAAAATTTGAGCTGATTGTTGTGCAATTTTTTCTGCTTCAAAAATTCTTTCAGCAAATAAATCTTTAATTTGTACAATTTCATCGGTCGGTAAGTTTTGCGGCGCTAAAAGATGGTCTACATAAAATCGGTATCCTTTTTCAGAAGGAACACGCCCAGAAGAACTATGCGTTTTTTCAATAAATCCTAATTCTTCTAAATCAGCCATTTCATTTCGAATAGTAGCTGAACTAAACGTAATTTCATCTTTCTTAGCCAACGTCCTCGAACCAACTGGTTGCGCTGATCCAATAAAGTCATCAACAATTGTTTGTAAAATTAAGAGCTGACGTTCCGTAAGCATCTCATCATCACCTCTGTTAGCACTCTTTGTCTTCGAGTGCTAAATCTATTAATAACTTACCAAAATTGACATTCAATTGTCAACGGAAACGTCACGAAATAACAAAAATTTTTCACGCTTATGGCACATTTAATTAATCAATCAAAAATGACTGGAATACTTCATTCCCTAATAGTTTCCCTTTCCTCGTTAAACAAACATGTCCATCTCTGTTTTCAAGTAATCCTTGTTCTTGATTACTTTGTAACTGCTTTGCAAAAACATGGTCCATCTCCACATTAAATTTCTTTTGGAATTCTARCTTAGAAACACCTTTTGTTTTTCGAAGTCCTAAGAACAACTCTTCTTCCATTTTTTCTTTCTCTGTCACTGGGTGAACATCTAAATATGGAAATCCTGTCTCATCAATTTTAGTGAAATATTGCTTGAGCGGACCTACATTTTGAATTCGTTCCCCGTTCACATAGCTATGCGCTCCAGCTCCAAATCCATAATACTCTTCATTATTCCAGTATGTGAGATTATGTCTACTTTCATTATTACCTTTTGAGAAGTTACTAATCTCATACTGGTTATAACCATGTTTCTCCWTTTCATCCATTACCATTTCGTACATTTTCGCTTCATGATCTTCACCTGGAAGTCTTAATTTCCCTTTATTCATTAAGTTATAAAATACGGTTTTCGGTTCCACAATTAATGAATATGCCGAGAAATGTTGTACACCAAGCGTAAAGGCAATGTCTAATGTTTCCTTTACATCTTCTATCGTCTGTCCTGGCAGAGCATAAATTAAATCTACATTAATATTTGTAAAACCGACTTCCTGCGCTTCTCGAATTGCTACGAATGCATCTTCTCTCGTATGCCTGCGTCCAATCTTCTCAAGTAGCTCATCACGAAACGTTTGCACACCAAAACTAATTCGGTTTACTCCACCTTCTAGCAATACGTTCAACTTCTCTTTCGGTAAATCACCTGGATTCGCTTCAAATGTTAATTCACAATTCGGCGCAAATGGACGCAAACGACGGTTAATGATGTCGAGTAGTTTTTTTGTTTGCTCCATATTTAAAGCTGTCGGAGTTCCTCCGCCAACAAAAATCGTTTTCATACTTTCAAACGGTACTTTTTGAACCGTATTTATTATTTCTTTCTCTAAATATTGTAAGTATTGATCAACCGGTTGGCGTTCAATAAATACTTTATTAAAATCACAATAGTGACAAATATGCTGACAAAATGGAATATGAATATATGCAGCTTGTACCAAATATAACTCCTACCTTTCTAAAAAGAAAACCTCCGCACTCCGGAGGATTCTTTACTTCTCTACTGTATTACGGATTTGTTCCATTCGCATTTTTCCCCAATCATACATCATTTCAACGATCGGTAAAAGCGACATACCTAATTCCGTCATATAGTACTCAACACGCGGAGGAATTTCCGGGTATACCGTTCGATCAACAATCCCGTCCTCCATTAACTCTTTCAATTGATTTGACAACACTTTATGAGAAATGCTCGGGAACAGACGTTGCAATTCACTAAAACGATGCGGACCTTCCACACCTAAGTGCCACAATATCACAACTTTCCACTTCCCACTAATTATGGAAAGCGTCAGTTCCTTTTCGCAATTAAAATTACCTTTTTGTATTTTCTCTCGAATATCTTTTCGAATATTTTCGGACATTAATAGTCTCCTAACTCTATATCAATCACTAAAAAGCTCTCTCACTATTGTAAATGAGAGATGATAAGATGTCTAAAAAGTAGCATATAAAAAAGAAGCCGAACGAACGGCTTCTACTTTTATCACGATTGGTGCGGGCTAATAATTAGCGAAGAATAGAAAAATCTCCATAGTTCACTCCATTAGTTATCATCCATTTTCAGTACAGCCATGAATGCTTCTTGCGGCACTTCTACAGAACCAACAGACTTCATACGTTTCTTACCTTCTTTTTGCTTATCAAGAAGTTTACGCTTACGAGAAATGTCACCACCGTAACATTTTGCAAGTACGTTTTTACGCATCGCCTTAATTGTAGAACGAGATACAACTTTATTTCCGATAGTCGCCTGAATTGGCACTTCAAACTGTTGTCTTGGAATTAATTTCTTTAATTTCTCTACAATTACTTTACCACGGTCATACGCTGAATCACGATGTACAATAAATGATAAAGCATCCACTTGTTCATTATTTAAAAGAATATCCATTTTCACAAGTTTAGATGGTTTATAACCAATTAACTCGTAGTCAAATGATGCATATCCTTTCGTATTTGATTTCAATTGATCGAAGAAATCATATACGATTTCTGATAACGGGATTTCATATGTCAATGTAACACGTGTTTCATCTAAATATTGCATATCAATAAACGTTCCACGTTTCCCTTGGCAAATTTCCATTACAGCTCCAACATAGTCATTCGGAACCATAATTGCAGCCTTCACAAACGGCTCTTCTACACGATCGATAGTCTGTGGATCTGGCATATTAGATGGATTATCAACAATAAAATCTTCACCGTTTGTTAAATACACTTTATAAATAACACTTGGCGCTGTTGTAATTAAGTCAATCTTGAATTCACGTTCAATACGTTCTTGAATAATCTCCATGTGAAGAAGCCCTAAGAAACCACAACGGAAACCAAAACCTAAAGCTTGAGATGTTTCAGGCTCAAATTCAAGAGCAGAATCATTCAATTCTAGTTTTTCTAACGCATCACGTAAGTCGTTATAACGTGCAGAATCGATTGGATATAAACCACAGAATACCATTGGGTTTAATTTTCGATACCCTTTTAACGGCTCTGCAGCCGGACGTTTCGCATGTGTGATCGTATCACCTACGCGTGTATCACCTACATTTTTAATAGATGCTGCCAAGAAACCTACATCACCTACTGTTAACTCGTCACGTTGCGTCGTTTTCGGTGTAAACACACCTACTTCTGTTACTTCAAATTCTTTTCCAGTTGCCATCATACGTACTTTATCGCCAACTTTTACCGTTCCATTTACAACACGGATATATGCAATTACACCACGGTACGGATCATATAAAGAATCGAAAATCATACATTGTAACGGCTCTTCTGAATCACCTGTTGGAGCTGGTACCTTTTCAACGATTTGTTCTAAAATATCTTCAATACCAATGCCAGCTTTCGCTGAAGCAAGTACAGCTTCCGATGCATCTAAACCAATTACATCTTCTACCTCTTGACGTACGCGTTCTGGGTCTGCACTTGGTAAGTCGATTTTATTAATAACTGGTAAGATTTCTAAATTATTATCAAGCGCTAAATATACGTTCGCTAATGTTTGCGCCTCAATTCCTTGCGCTGCATCCACTACAAGAATTGCACCTTCACAAGCCGCTAAACTACGAGATACTTCGTACGTAAAATCGACGTGTCCTGGAGTATCGATTAAGTGAAGAATATACTCTTCACCGTCTTTCGCTTTATACGTTAGTTGTACTGCATTTAATTTAATTGTAATACCACGCTCACGCTCCAACTCCATAGAGTCAAGCAATTGCGCCTTCATTTCGCGCTGTGCCAACGCGTTTGTTTTCTCCAAAATACGGTCTGCCAACGTTKATTTCCCGTGGTCAATGTGAGCAATGATGGAGAAGTTACGAATTTTGGACTGTCTTTTTGCTCTTTCTTCTTTATTCATCTATGTTCTCAACTCCTAATAGTCTCGCCAATATACACTAGCACTGATTATATCAATAGAGCAGCAAAGATTCAATGAAAACTCGTGCTGCTTACAATACAAATCACTCTATCTATATCTTATGCGAACAAACCATAAGAGACAAACCTTTTTCAAATTAAAAGACAGCTCTCTTACAAACATAAGACAACCATCCTTCCCGCTACCCTTAACTAAAAATTCCTTTTATTGCCCCAACAACTATATCCGTTCCAAACTTTGTCATATCACGAGCAACACTTGCTATCGCCATACCGATACCTTCTACAACATTAAAACTTCTTAAGCTTTCTAACTGTTTTTGTTTTTCAATAGCCGAAAACGTCTCTCCCGAAATTTCCGATTCAGCCCCAGCGCCTTCTGTTCCTGTCATATGAGCAATTTGTTCATATGACAGCTGACGATATCCCTTCATACTTTTTAGACCATGATTAGCGAGTCCCACTCCAGCTATCATCATAAGCAAACATAAGACTGTACCGCATATACATAACAGCGTAAATTGACTCAAGCTATTTCTGCCTCTTTCCATCAATGTGTATATGCCCCTGTATTATCCTGATCAATCTGATGATGCAGCGCTGCATTTAAACCGCTGGCTATTACATTTGCCATATCCTCAATAAACGCATCTACTTCTTTTGGAGTTACCATTAAATTATGACCAAGAGGAGATAACACTTCATAAATTAACTTTCTCTTTTCTTCTTCTTCTAACGTACCAATAGCTCCTAAAAACATATTTCGACTCTTTTCATCTGGCATATCTTCTTCTGTTAATTTTTTCTTTTCTCCAAATGTAAAACCTGCTGGCAATAAAGAGCGTGACGGTTTGTTTCCTTCTTTCAGTTCCCGGCCAAAATGTTTCAAAATAAAATCAATTGTATCACTCGTAATCGAAACAGCATCTACCACAGTTGGCACACCAATTGCGATAACAGGAATACCTAATGTTTCTTTACTTAGTTCCTTACGCTTATTCCCAACACCAGATCCTGGATGAATTCCTGTATCAGAAATTTGTATCGTACTATTTACTCGTTCAATAGAACGCGCAGCTAATGCATCAATTGCGATGACAAAGTCTGGTTTTGTCTTCTCAATAATTCCGTAAATGACATCGCTCGTTTCAATCCCTGTAATTCCCATTACTCCTGGACGAATGGCACTAACAGGTCTAAACCCTTCTTCCACACTTTCAGGCTGCAATTTAAACAAATGTCTCGTCACCAATACGTTCTCTACAACTATCGGTCCGAGTGCATCCGGCGTTACATTCCAATTCCCAAGACCTACGATTAAACAACTCGCTTCTTTTGAAACTCCAACCTCTTCTAAGAAATAAGAAAATTCTTTTGCAAAAATACGCTCTACCTTTTGCTGAAGTTCCGTATCTTGTTGTCGTATGCCTTGCACCTCAAGAGTTAAATAACTTCCAGGTTTTTTCCCCATCGACTCAGATGCAATTTCATCAATAGTTACTTTTGTAATTGTAACTCCCTCTTCTTCCCTCTCTTTTACAATAACTCCCTGTATCCCTTTTTGTTCTTCTTGGCGCTCTTGTAGCATTTGGTGCGCCTCTACAGCAAGGTCAGTTCTAACACTATATTTACTTAAATCTAATGGTTCTTTCATCGTATCTCCTCCGTAATTCATAGTAAATATCGTTAGATTTCCCCAAGTTATATTAGGTCATTCTTTCCTTTACGTGAAATTTCATTGATATACTATTGCAATTCTCTTCACCGTTTGATAAAATATCACTTGTTCTATGTAAGAATCGAGTCATTCGATTGCACCAGGGAGGTGAAAAGTATGGCAAACATCAAATCTGCTATCAAACGCGCTAAACTTAGCGAAGAGCGTCGTTCACATAACGCTTCTATCAAGTCTGACATGCGTACTGCTGTTAAAACTGTAGAAACTTTAGTTACTAATAACGATCTTGAAAATGCTAAAGAAGCTTTCAAAACTGCTTCTAAAAAACTTGACAAAGCAGCTCGTAAAGGTCTTATCCACCAAAACGCTGCAGCTCGTCAAAAATCTCGCTTAGCGAAACAAGTAAACGCGTAAGGCGTTTAAAAAACGATCCATTCGGATCGTTTTTTATATACACAAAAAAGTTCACGTACTTAGTACGTGAACTTTTTTGTGTCACTACATATGATTTAACCGCATTAAGAAAAACTCAAGCACAAGTTTCTTATCCATCTTTCCAGTCTTCATACTATAATCAGCTTCCGCCAATTCTATAATAACTTTTTTTAATTCTTCAAAAGAGAAAAACTTCGTTTGATTCATCGCCAACTTTACCCGGTACGGATGTACACCAATATGGGACGCGATTTGATTTTGTCCGTAACCACGCTGTTGCAACTCTTTCACTTGATGTAGCAAGCGGAACTGACTTACTAATAAAGCGAGCAGTTTAATCGGTTCTTCCTGCTGTGTAAATAATCCGTCTAAAATTTGCATCGCACCAGCGATATCTTTTTTCACCACTTTTTCTGTTAAAGCAAACACGTTTTGCTCAACAGATTTCGGCACAAGTTCCGTGACAAGTTTTGGYGTAATTTCTCCGCCCATACCGACGTATAACGTTAACTTGTCCATTTCCTTCGCCAACATTGTTACATTACTTCCCACAAGCTCTAACAATAAACTAACAGCTGCATTATCAATATGCACATGCACCTCATCCGCACGAGAAACAATCCACTTCTGAACATCCTGCACTTGCATCGCATTTGCTTCTATTACATCCGCTGTTTTCTTTAATAGTTTTGTAATTTTTTTTCGTTCGTCTAATTTTTCATAAGGCGCAACAAAAACAAGAATAGAAAAAGGAGATGGCTCCCCAATATATTC
>NZ_JBFTMA010000059.1:0-11936 GCF_056396725.1 Bacillus sp. 05T31 | reverse complement strand
CTTTTAATTCATGCGCAAAATGATCTTGCGCATGAATTAAAAGAACACTAATCTCTGTTTTTTCCCCTCTTGCTTCTGATTGTATGAGCTCTGTTTGGAAATGATGCGCTTCATTAATCGCTTCTTTCGCCTTTACCATCGCTTCATCAGCTTCTGCCATTTTCCCCTGTTTGGCAAATTGCAGTGCCTCCATTGCAAAGCTTCGTGCATTACCACTATTTAAAATCAATTGGAATGGAATTTGTTCTGCTGTAGTCATCATAATTACCGCCCTCTCTATTATGGTTCAACCGATTTAAATACCCCTTCAGTTTGAACATGTCTATTAAATTATTATTTTATTAATGATAGTTTGGTGTTCTTGTAGATGGGTTTCATCTTTCTGAACATGATATAAAGGTGATTGTTCTCACAGATAATGTTACCTGTGAGAACAATTACTATGTTACATAGGTACAGAGTTGTTATTTCCTTGTGCTGCTGCTTTTTCAGTACGAACAACAGAACGGTCAGATAATACAACGAATGGATAGTAGATTACCATCGCAATTACAAAGTTGAATAACTGTAGAATTGCGCCTGAAAGATGTCCACCTGTTACAAGATAACCACTAATAATTGGTGGTGTTGCCCATGGAATCATCACAACTGTTTTTGGTACCCAGCCAATAGATAGAGCTGTATAAGAAGTAATTACTAATACAATTGGTGTTAGGATAAACGGTAAGAATAAAATTGGATTTAAAATAATTGGTGTACCAAAGATTACTGGTTCGTTAATATTGAATGCACCTGGTCCAATTGATAAGCGAGATACACCGCGTAATTGTGCACTTTTTGCTACAAGTAATACGACCACTAAGAACGCTAATGTTGCACCAGAACCACCAAGATATACGAAAGTATCAAAGAATGGTTTTGTAATAATGTTTGGAACATCAAATGCAGATGTACCACCTTGGAATAACTTCATATTTTTCTCTAATGCCGGTAAGTATAATGGCTCAATAATACCACCAACGATATTTGGTCCATGTAAACCGAAGAACCAAAGAAGATGAACAAGGAGTACAATGACAATTGCACTTGGTAATGTCCCTGCTAAACTTTGCAGTGGTGATTGAATCGTATTAAAGATAAATTCATGAACACTTGTACCAGCTAATTTCACTGCTAATTGAATACCTGCAACTACTGTTAAGATAACAAATGCTGGAACTATAGCTGCGAAAGATCTTAAAACTGCTGGTGGTACTCCATCAGGCATTTTAAAAGTAATGTTTCTTTGTACAAAGAAACGGAATACCTCAGTAACAAGGAGTGCCACGATAATTGCTACGAATAGCCCTTGTGCCCCTGTCCAAGCTAAGTTCAATCCGCCTTCTTTCGGTGTTGTTGGCGTAAGAATAATTAACGCACCAAATGAAATAATACCTGCTGACAAACCATCAACGCCGTAAGATTTTGCTAAGTTATAACTTGTTGTAAATGCTATGATTAGTGCTAGAATTGCGAAAGAACCAGTCCACATTCCACCGCCAACTTGTTTCCACGTTTCACCAAACAAACCTTTCATGAACTCTTGGAAAGCTTCAGACGGAAAACCATTAATTAGTGATGCCAATGCACCAACTAAAATAAGTGGCATAACTGCAATAAATCCATCACGGATCGCAGCTARGTGACGTTGCGATCCGATTTTACCAGCGACAGGAACAATATACTTCTCCATAAATGCAATAAACTTTTGCATTTCGCTTCCCCCCTAATTATTTTTTTAGTGTTAATGCGTGATCTAAAACTGCTTCTCCATTCATCATGCCGTAGTGCATTGGGTTAATAACATCGACTCCAACGTTTTTCTCATCGGCAAGCGTTTTCATTGTAGAAAGCATGTAACGAACTTGCGGTCCTAATAATAGTACGTCTGCTTGRTCGATATTGTTTTTTACTGCATCCCCAGATACAGCCCAAATCTTACCTTCTAGACCACGAGCTTTTGCAGCCGCTTCCATTTTTGTAACTAGTAAACTTGTAGACATCCCTGCTGAACAACATAATAAAATATTCATTTATAAATCCCCCTTATGTGGTATAAAAAATTTATGTTTTTTATTTTTCTTTACGCTATTTATTAATGCAATTACCGTGCCAACTTTTCAAAACGCCTAAAATCAGCGTTTTTTCGAGTGATTTCTTTGTGTGTTACCGCTTTCAATCAGTGTGTCCCAAAAAAAACACACAGTGTGTTATAAAACACCTCACTTTTAACACATAACTGTATGAAAATAGATTAGTGTTTAGTTGTCTAGTTGTATTTAAAATAAAAAAACACTAAAAAATGTTTTCAGCGAAAATTATTTCTTTATTTTAACCGATTATTTATTGAGGGGATTTTTCTTCCACTATAATATGGTCTTCGCTTCGGCATAACAATCTCTTTTAAAAACATAAAAAAACCTTGCCTAAGCAAGGTTCATTCATCCACCGACATCTTCCTATATAATTCTACAAACTCACTCGCCAATTCCTTCACCGTAATTGCGTTCATTAAATGATCTTGTGCATGCACCATCAGAAGGGTAACTTCGGTTTTTTCCCCGGCAGCCTCTTTCTGTATGAGCTCTGTTTGTAAGCGATGCGCCTCTTGCAATTCATTTAAAGCTTCTTGTAGTTTCGCTTCTGCTTCCTGAAATTCACCGCGCTTCGCGCAATCAATTGCTTCCATTGAGCAGCTTCTCGCATTACCACCATGCAAAATTAAGTGAAAAGCTTTCGTCTCTATCGTATCCATGTTAGTTCTTTACTCCCCCTTTTCTTCCGCTACTTTTTGTTTATCCCATATTTTTAAGAATGGAAAATAAATAAGAAATGCAAGTGCAAAGTTAAYGAGCTGYAAAAYAACYCCTGAAATTTTCCCGCCTGATCCTAAATATCCACTAAAAAGAATAGGTGTAGTCCAAGGTACAGCAGCTCCGCTCGGACGTGCAACCCATCCCCATTCCATTGCAAAATAAGAAACAATCGTTAACACGACTGGAACCAGTATAAATGGAATAAGTAAAAGCGGGTTCATTACAATCGGCATACCGAAAGTTACCATTTCATTAATATTAAATATACCAGGTGCAATTGACAATCGCCCTAAACTTTTCAATTGCTGACTTCGCGCAAATAATAACATTCCTACAACTAAAGCAAGTGTTGCACCAGAACCGCCCATATAAATCCATAAATCAAAGAACTGTGCAGTAATCGTATTCGGTACATCTTGCCCTGCCTGAAATGCAATTCGATTTTGATCCATTAATGACAACCAAATCGGACTCATTACACCACCAACAATTGCAGCTCCATGAATTCCGCACGCCCAAAGTACATGGACAATGATAACTGCGATTATCGCACCCCAAATGCTAGCCCCAAGTACRCTAAGAGGCTCCTGTAAAAGCTTTCCTATAACATTATGGATGCTACCGAAAGTCGTATGTTCAAAAATTAATCTAATGATCCAAACAACCGTCACAACAATAAAGCCTGGAATAAGCGCAGCAAATGAACGCGTTACTGCTGGCGGAACTGTCTCTGGCATCTTTATAATCATCTTTTTCTGTACAACAAATCGATAAATTTCAGTAGATATAATTGCAATAATCATCGCTACAAACAACCCTTGGCTTCCCATTAACGCAGCTGGTATAACTCCATCTACAAGTACACTTTCCTTTGTATTTGGTATCATATACATAACCTGGAACGGTGTTGCAAGCAAAAATGATACAAGTGATAATGCACCAGATGCTAAAGAATCCACTTTATAATACTCACCAAGTCTGTAAGCGATTCCAAAAGTGGCTATTAAAGACATTATATTAAATGTTGCGCTAACTGGATACCCCAAAGCTTTTTGCCAACTCTCCCCAAACAATCCTGCCATAAAATCATTATACCCGGGTATGGGTAAAGCACTAATAATTAGAAAGAAAGATCCAATAATTAAGAAAGGCATCGTTAAAACAATTCCATCACGAATCGCTTGCAAATGCCTCTGCTCTGCAACCTTCCCTRCCACTGGCATCACATATTTCTCTAAAAACTTTATCATCTATCCCACTCTCCTCATGGTTTCATKGACAAAGCTGCTTGYAAGATAGCCTCTCCATTACAAAGYCCGTAATGGACRGATTGAATKACRTCAACAGGTATTCCCTTCTCCTTACATAATTCTTTCATTTTCGGTAATAAATAACGTACTTGCGGTCCAAGTAAAAGTACATCTGCAGTATCAATATGATTTCGCACTTCTGAACCTGATACTGCCCAAATCTTTACCTGTATCCCTCTTGCCTCTGCTGCTTTCTCCATTTTTGTAACAATCAAACTGGAAGACATTCCCGCTGCACAGCAAAGTAAAATATTCATCCTGTTTCCCCTCCCCCTTTTTCCAAACCTAAGTTATGGTGTAGCCCTTGCCACCACTAGGTTACAAATATATATGTCTAGATTTCTAACTGTATGCCGAGCTTAAAAACAAAAATTTCTCGGTTTTCACGCTATTCCATCTATCCGTATTTTCCTAGTAAAGAAGTCTCTAACTCGCTATAATGATTCAGTATGATTTTTTATAATCGATAGGAGGATATATTTATGAAGGCATATCGCTTTCCGCTTATTTTATTATCTTCTATCCTAATTGGTGGTTTCATTGGTTATTTCATGGGTGCCGATGCAGTTGCTTTAAAGCCGCTTGGTGACATTTTCTTAAACTTAATGTTTACGATTGTTGTACCGTTAGTGTTCTTTAGCATCGCGTCATCTATTGCTAATATGGATGGATTAAAACGTTTCGGTAAAATTATGTCTAGTATGGCTGGAACTTTCTTATTTACAAGTATTTTAGCTGCTATTTTTATGATTATTATCGTGAAAGTATTCCCGCCAGCACAAGGTGTTGTATTAGAGCTAACGCAGCCTGATAAAGCTGAAAAAGCAGTTAGTGTTGCTGATCAAATTGTTGGTATCATAACAGTATCAGACTTTTCAAAGTTACTATCTCGCGAGAACATGCTAGCTCTTATTTTCTTCTCTATCTTAATGGGGGTTGCAACTTCAGCAGTTGGTGAAAAAGGGAAACCATTCGCTACATTCCTACAAGCTGGTGCAGAAATTTCAATGAAAGTCGTATCTTTCATTATGTACTACGCTCCAATCGGACTAGCTGCCTACTTCGCAGCATTAGTTGGTGAATTCGGACCACAACTTCTTGGAACTTACTTCCGAGCAGCAATGGTATACTATCCAGCTTCTCTTATTTACTTCTTTGTATTCTTTACATTCTATGCGTACCTTGCAGGTCGCAAACAAGGTGTACAAATATTTTGGAAGAACATGGTCTCTCCTACAGTTACATCACTTGCAACTTGTAGTAGTGCCGCAAGTATTCCAGCGAACTTAGAAGCAACGAAGAAAATGGGTATTTCTTCTGACGTTCGTGAAACAGTTGTCCTTCTTGGATCTACACTTCATAAAGACGGATCTGTTTTAGGCGGSGTATTRAAAATTGCTTTCTTATTCGGTATTTTCAACATGGAATTCGAAGGACCGAAAACATTAGCAATYGCACTTGTYGTTTCTCTATTAGTAGGAACAGTAATGGGTGCTATTCCAGGCGGGGGTATGATTGGTGAAATGTTAATCGTTTCTCTATACGGATTCCCACCAGAAGCATTGCCAATTATCGCAGCAATTAGTACAATCATCGATCCTCCTGCAACAGTGTTAAACGTAACAGGAGATAAYGCTTGTGCCGTAATGACAGCTCGCCTTGTAGAAGGTAAAAACTGGATCAAAAATAAATTTGCTTAATATATAGAAAGAGGATGCTCGGTGGAGCATCCTCTTTTTTGTTGTTATTTGTCGAAAYGTCGATATAATCCCATCCCGCCACAAWTTTGTTATAATCTTCACAAATATTCCACATCCATTATCCATTCTCCGTACTATAATCATGTATGGAAAAGGAGTTAAATACAGTTATATGAAATATACAAAAATATATTATAATTTACCTATGCAGTAATATAAAACAAAAGAGTTTGCTGAAATAATCAATGTCTCTGTAAGAACTTTACAGATGCGGGGGAATAAGGGTGTATTGACCACTTACTGAAACCCTAAAGAAAAAACATTATACAGATAAACAGTATAAAGACTAACTGAGATAGGTTCATACGTTTTTGGTAGAGACTATTGTTGTAACGAATGAAAAATTATCTTCACAGGAAGAGCTTATTCAAGATTTACTACCTATCTTTCATGTATGCAGTTGTATAATTTACGGGTTAAGGAAATACAAAAAGAAAATACCGGAGGATGAAGATTTATGAAAAGAGCATATCTAATAGAAATCCATCCGACAAAAGAACAAATAACCCAAATAAATCAGACGATTGGTGTGTGTAGGTATGTTTACAACCTGTATATCTCTAAAAACAAAGAGTTGTATGAAGCAGAAGGAAAGTTTCTAAGTGGGTATGACTTTTCAAAATGGTTGAACAATGTCTATACAAAAGAATGTGATCAATGGATAAAAGAAGTATCCAGTAAAGCTGTAAAACAAGCGATTATGAACGGGGATAAAGCTTTTAATCGATTTTTTAAAGGTTTATCTAAATTCCCACGATATAAGAAAAAGAAAAAACAGGATGTGAAGTGCTATTTTCCTAAAAACAACAAAACTGATTGGACAGTAGAAAGGCATAGAGTAAAAATCCCCACAATGGGTTAGGTAAGGTTAAAAGAATATGGATATATCCCTAAAAGTACAAATGTAAAAAGTGGCACAGTATATCAAAGAGCAGGAAGGTACTTTGTATCTGTTCTTTGCGAATTGGAAGAAATAAAAGCAAAGCCAACACTTAATTCAACAGGTTTAGGGATTGATTTAGGAGTGAAGGATTTTGCTACACGTAGCGATGGTATCGTTCACAAAAACATCAACAAAACAATAAAAGTAAAAAAGATAGAAAAACGATTAAAGCGTGAACAACGCTCTTTAGCACGTAAATTTGAACATCTAAAAAAGAGAGGTGAAAAATCTGTTACTAATAAAAGAGTGAATATAGATAAAAATGTTCTTAGAGTACAAAAGCTATGTGCTCGATTAGCGAATATTCGAATAGAGTATGTAAAGTCTATTGTAACGAATGTGGTGAAAACCAAGCCAACGTTTATTACAGTGGAAGATTTGAATGTGAAAGGTATGCTGAAGAATAAACATCTATCTAAAACAATTGCCAAGCAGTCTTTTTATACTTTTAAAACGTGGCTTTTGACGAAATGTGAGGAATACGGAATTGAATTACGTCAAGTAAACCGGTTTTATCCCTCGTCAAAGTTATGCTCATGTTGCGGTCAAAAGAAAGCAGATTTAAAACTGTCTGACCGGGTATATACATGTGAATGTGGCAATGTAATGGATAGAGATTTGAACGCAGCGATCAATCTTTTACAAGCAAAAGAATATACAATACTAACGTAAAATAGATTGTATATATGTACGGTGGGCTACATCGGAATTTACGCCTGTGGAGTGTCACAACGAACTGTAGTAGCGAGTTAGTGGCGAGGCAGGGCACGGAGAAGCAGGAATACTCTGAGAATATATTTGTCTATATTTTTAGTAGCAGATGGATACAATGACTCAAAGCGCACCAGAATTCAAAGTTTTGCAAAGCATTGCATTTCTTGCTGTCGTTTTGCAAAGTTCCTTATTATATACAATGAATCAAGGAAATGTCTTACTCGAGCAATCCCTCATTATGGGCATGCTATTTAATCTTGCAAAATTTTCAGCACCTGCATTCATATTTATCGTCGGCTTCCATTTAATTCGGCWATATACGAAGMAACTCGTTTAYAGAGARTATATTTATGAAAAAKCCRCACATTTACTCATTCCTTATTTCTTCTGGTCTATTCTTTATCTATTAACAACAAACGATACCATTACACTCCAAGGCGGAATAAAAAGTTTATTACTCGGAACAGCTGCACCTCATCTTTGGTACGTTATTATGATGTTCCAAATTCACTTATTGTTCCCGTTACTATGCACACTATTTTATTGGTTTCAAAAACGAACAGAAAATAAAAAAGACATATATAAATATATGACCATTTTCGCTTGTCTATATTTCTTCTTAATGTGGTACTCTTCTCACTACATTTTTAATGGAGAGAAACTGACTAGTTCAACCATTTTACATTATACAGATCGTTCCTTCTTCTTCTACTCATTCTATTTCGTCATGGGAGGAATAGCTGCTGTATCATTAAAAACTTGGCGTATATTTGTCATGAAACATATTCCGCTTATAACAATCTTATTTTTCATCTTATTTTTATTCATCAATTATGAGTTATTTAGTTTTTACGGCGCCAATTCTATTCATTTAACGGTTTCTACTTATTTAAAACCGTCCATGTTTTTATATATTGTTTGTGAAATTATGATACTGTACGTGTTATCTATTACAACTGTACAGCGACGTGGTTTCTTATATAAAGCTTTACGTTTTATCGGGAATTACACGTATGGCGCTTATTTAGCTCATTTTTTCTTCTTGCAACTATGTACAAAATTTCTTTCCTTATTCGCACTGCAAGAAAACACAATATTATATAGCCTATTACTATTTATATTAACGACCACAATCTCTATTTCAGCAATGGTCATTTGCAGTACACTACCATTTCATACATGGATTACAGGACCTTCTCCTACAACAAATATGAAATGGGCTAAGATTGTACTTCGAAAAAATCACGAAAAGGTATTCAAACCATATCTTTGATATAATAGAATTCCATATAAGAAAAGAAAGTAGGACACACCTATGATTAATCAAATTGGGCAAATTATGTTATATGTAAATAACCAGGATGAATCAGTACAATTTTGGACAGAAACAGTAGGATTCCAAATCGTTGCGGAAGAAAATAACGGTCAAGGATTTCGCTGGATTGAAATTGCGCCGGCAAAAGAAGCTGGAACAAGCATCGTCCTTCACGATAAGGCGTTAATTGCGAAGATGCAACCTGAATTAAACTTAAATACCCCTTCACTTATGTTCTTCTCTAATAACTTAGATCAACTGTATAAAGATCTTTCTGAGAAAAATGTTACAGTTGGACAAGTTGTAGATTTACCTACAGGTAGAGCTTTTAACTTCGCTGATAATGAAAGTAATTACTTTGCGGTTATGGAAAAGAAATAAGAAAAAGCTATCCGGAAAAATCGGATAGCTTTTTTCATTTTAAGAAACTTGCTCTGCATTCGTTTCCTTATGCTGTATATGACTCGTAACCCATGTGATTCCACCAGCGACAACGAGATAGCATAATAAAATTAAAATTTGCATTCGTAATTGCGACCAATCTCCTAAAGAGATAACATCTTGTAATCCTCTAAGAGAATGAGACATTGGGAGAAACTGTCCAATTTTGCTAAGCACAGCTATATTTAACTCTCCTGGGAAAGTACCTCCGCTCGTCGCTAATTGAAGAACGAGAAGCGTTACCGCTGCGAACTTCCCAACAATGCCGAATACCGTTACTAACATAAGAATAAATGTCATGAACGTAAAGGAAATAACAATACTTGATAAAACAAAGAGTGATACACTTGCAACTTCTAATTTCATAACTCCTAACACTACCACATCTACAAGTAGTGCTTGAATGAGTCCAATTAAATATACTAATCCTAGTTTATTAATAAAATGTACTGTTCCGCTTACCTTCATATTTTGTCTACGGCCAAGAGGTAAAATATTCGATGCCATAATTCCGCCAACATAAAATGCCAGTGATAAAAAGTATGGTGCAATACCTGAACCGTAGTTAGGCACATCAGAAACTGTCGACTTCACTAATTGAACCGGCTCTGAGAACATCGTATTGCGTGCATCATCATTGCGAACATCCGCTATCTTCTCTGCGCCCTCTCCCAATTTCGTAGAAAGTTCTTTCGCACCATCGTCAAGTTTAACAAGTCCGCTCGTTAACTTATCAGCACCATGATTCAGCTCTGTTCCGCCACTCGCAAGGTGATTTACACCTTCTTGTAATGATATAAATCCATTTCCCCACTTCGTAAATCCATCAGCTAAATTCGAAGTACCATCTGCTATCTTTTTCGTTCCAGCGGTAGCTTCGTTTAACTTAACTCCGAATGTATTCATGCCTTCCTCAATCTTATGCTGACCATCAGTAAGCTTCCGCGCACCTTGTGTCAATTGTTGTTGGCTATTATTTAAAGTGTTTGTTGCTTTAGCTAATCCGTTAGAAGTAGCAATGATCTTTTGAAAAGCAGGATCTTGCTGCACTTCTGGATGACTTTTCACGTACTCTTCTAATTGTTGTTTTACACTATTTGCTGCATTGTCCGCTTTCACTTGCCCTTCAGCAAGTTTCTCACTTCCGTTCACCCATTCATTTGTACCAGCACTTAATTCACTAACTCCTGATTGTAAAGAATTCTCACCCTGTGCTAGCAGCTCCATACCATTATGAAGTGATGTCGCTCCTTGACTCAGCTCATTTGCACCGCTACTTAAGGCAGATTGGCTAGAAGCAAGTTTTTCACTTCCCTCTTTCACTTTTGATGTCCCGTCACTTAAACGATGAATACCATCTGCAAGCTGATTTGCCCCATTTTTTGCATCCGTCGTTCCTTCGTGCAACTTCTCAGCACCATTACTTGCATCACTCAACCCTTGTGCCAAATCTTGAAACTTTGAAAAGACACCTTCTGTATAAGATTTCGTAATACTATTTGAGATTTTTGTTTTCATATTTTCAACAGCTGTCGTTCCAATTTGAGCTGCTACAAAGTTTTTCCCTGGATTTACTTTGTACTGCAGCCTCGCCGGCTCTGGTTTCTCATCCATTAGTGTACTTACCTTTTTAGAGAACTCCTCCGGAATCGTAACCACCATATAATACTTATCTTCTTTTAGCCCTTCATCAGCATCTTTTTCTGATACGAAATGAAACGCCAATTCCTTATTCTCTTTTAAATTTTTAACAAAATCGTCTCCAGCCTGGATTGTTTTTTCATCCATCACAGCACCCTTATCTAAATTAACAACTGCAACAGGTAATTTATCTAATTTTCCGTACGGATCCCAATATCCAGCTAAGAAGAATCCTGAATAAATTAAAGGAACGATTAATAAAAAAATTAAAGCGATACGTCCATGTTTATGGTTCCACATCGCCTTCCAATCTTTAAATATAAGTTGAATTCCGATACGATAAACTTAACTAAATCTATACAATTCAATCAAATTTACACAAGTTAGTGCTTCATCGTGTTCTCGCAGCCCCAAAGGGACGAGGGGTATAACACTCCACACGAGGCAGTATCGTTACCTCCTATTATCAAGCATTTATTTTACCCATCTTGATAAATTTATCGACGCATTTACATCCCTATCGTGATGGCTATTGCAYYCAACACAACGCCACTCACGTATTTTTAAACTCCACTGTCCTTCTGGTTGAACTGAATGRTCGTATTTTACTCCGCAACATGARCAAATCTTGCTTGAGGCGAACCATTTATCAGCTTTTACATACTCAATGCCATACTTCTCGCACTTGTATGATAAACATCGAAAGAAGAAGTGTAATTTTTGAAATGAAAATGCTTTCGATAGTTTTTTGTTTTTTAACAAGTTTGAGATAGGTAAGTCTTCCACAACAATTCTCATTGGTTTGGTTTTCACCAATTTAGCTGTTGCTTGATGGATATGGTTATTTCGGATATTCGTAATTTTCCTAGATAACCGAAGATGCTCAGTTTTAGCTTTTTCATATCCGGCAGATTGAATTTTCACACCTTTTTTAAATCTCCTAGACATATCTCTTTG
>NZ_JBFTMA010000058.1:0-12017 GCF_056396725.1 Bacillus sp. 05T31 | reverse complement strand
GAATATGCACGATCTTTATCACTCTTTCTATATATCTTTCTATAACTTTTTTTGGCATTATTATACATGTCGATTCCATAAAAGAGGCATGCTCCCGTAGTGAGCATGCCTCTTTTTACTTATTTCACAGTATATGAACCCTCCTCAATCCAGCTATACATATATTTTTGATCTTCCGTCTCATGTGCTTGTTTTACAATACGAAGCGGACGGAATGTATCTATCATAACGGCCAGTTCAAGTGTCTCTTTCTTCCCTATACTCGCTTCTGTTTTCCCTGGATGTGGCCCATGCGGGATCCCGCTTGGATGAAGCGTAATAGAACCTTCTTCTACACCTTTTCGGCTCATAAAGTTACCTTCTACATAGTACAGTACTTCATCACTATTCACATTACTATGATAATATGGTGCCGGAATAGATTCTGGATGATAATCGTATAAACGCGGTACGAAAGAGCAAATGACGAAATTATGCCCTTCGAATGTTTGATGTACTGGTGGTGGCTGATGAATACGACCTGTAATTGGTTCAAAATCCTCCACATTAAAGATCCACGGATATAAATACCCATCCCATCCAACAACATCTAACGGATGGTGCCCTAACACATGCTTGTGCATATAACCTCTCGACTTTGTCATTACGACAAACTCACCTTTTTCATCATATGTCTCCAATTTCTCCGGTCCACGCATATCTCTTTCACAAAACGGACTATGTTCTAACAATTGCCCATATTCATTGCGATAGCGACTTGGTGTTGTAATTTGGCTATTTGCCTCTACAACAAGAAACTTAGTMTCTCCCTCATCTGGAATAACACGATAAATCGTTCCAATTGGAATTGTTACATAATCACCTTTTCTATAGTGAATCGTTCCAAACATCGTTTCAATTTTTCCTGTTCCATAATGAACAAATAACATTTCATCGCCATCACCATTACGGTAAAAATAATCCATTTTTTCTGTTGGACTCACTACTCCAATTAATAAATCCTCATTCCCAAGCATAAAGTTTCTTCCGCTTACTGCATCACCAGTTTTTTTATTTTCTTTCGTACGGAAGTGGCGATGAGCAAGAAGGGCATCCTCTTCATACTGTAACTGACAAGAATGCGATAATGCCGCGTGCCCTACTTCTGTTGGCATATAATGATGATACAAAATAGACTGGGTACCAGAGAAACCTTTTGTCCCCATTACCTGCTCACGATAAAGCGATCCATCTTTTTTACGAAATTGTACATGTCGTTTATGAGGTAGCTCCCCCATGTGACGATAAAACATGCCCATCACCTGCTTYCATKTCTTTTTTGACCGTATTACGTAACGTACCTAAACCMGTAATCGACAGCTCTACAACATCTCCATCTTGTAGCCACCCTTCYGTACCAAGTTCTAAAATACATCCTGTTCCTACTGTCCCAGAACCAATCACATCTCCTGGATATAACGTAACGTCTTCCGAAGCACGTTCAATCATTTCAGCAAATGTATAGTAAATATCTTGGAAGTTTCCCTTTGATAATATCTTTCCATTTACATGAGCAGTCATCTCTAAATCATAACGATCACCGTTACGATAAACGTCTAATTCCTCTTTCGTAACGAGATACGCTCCTAATGAAGTTGCAAAATCTTTTCCTTTCGCTGGACCGAGTCCCACTTTCATTTCTGTTGCTTGTAAGTCCCTTGCACTCCAGTCGTTCATAATGCAGTAACCAAAAATATATTCCTCTGCTTGTTCACGAGAAATGTTTCGTCCTTCTTTCCCAATTACGCAAGCAATCTCTAACTCATAATCAAGCTTTTTAGACTTCTTCGGACCAATAACAAAATCATCTGGTCCAATAACAGCACGGTGGTTCGTAAAATAAAAAACCGGGATATCATACCATTCAGGTACAACATCTAGCCCTCTTCTCCCGCGGGCTGTTTTTACATGCTGCTCAAATGCATAAAAATCTCGAATGCTACTCGGATTAGGCATTGCCGCTGCTAATTGAACTTCCTCTAAGGAATATATACCCTTTTCAGGATTCTTAATACTACGCAATACTTCTACATACTCATCTGCTTTCTCTAAAAAGGCGAACATAGAAGAAGGTAATTGTCCATCACTCGCAAGATTCATATCGATTACTTTGTCACCTTCAAGCCATCCAGCTCGCATTTCTTTCGATGGGAGACGAAATGTAACAAATTTCATCGTGATTCCTCCCTATGAAAATGAAATTTCCACCAACAAAGGAACTCTTGCTGGTGGATACAAATTTTATAAATTTCCGCGACGCTCTTGTTCTCTTTCAATTGATTCGAATAACGCTTTAAAGTTCCCTTCGCCAAATCCACGAGAACCTTTACGTTGGATGATTTCAATAAATAGAGTTGGACGATCTACAATTGGTTTCGTAAAGATTTGTAATAAATAACCTTCTTCGTCACGGTCTACTAGAATCTTCAATTCTTTTAATCTATCAATTTCTTCATCAATTTTCCCCACTCGTGCAGTTAACTCATCGTAATACGTATCTGGCGTATCTAAAAACTCCACGCCATTCGCACGAAGCACTTCAATTGTTTTTACAATGTCACTTGTTAATAAAGCGAGATGCTGTACACCTGCTCCGTTATAGAACTCTAGATATTCTTGAATTTGTGACTTTCTTTTTCCGTCTGCTGGTTCATTAATTGGAAACTTAATACGGCTTCCATTCGTCATAACTTTTGACATTAATGCCGAATACTCTGTGCTAATATCGTCATCATCAAAGTGAATCATTTGTTTAAATCCCATAACATTCTCGTAATAACTAACCCACTCTTCCATTTTCTCAACGTTACCAACTACATGGTCTACAGCAATTAAACCAGACTCTTCAAATGGAATATTAAACTCAACCTTTTGGAATCCTGGCATAAATGTTCCTTTATAATTTTTACGCTCTACAAGCGTGTGAATTGTATCACCATACGTACCAATAACCGCTTTTTTCAATGTACCGTCCTCATCTGTTAACTCCTCAGGTGGAGCAATCGCAACAGCGCCACGTTTTACAGCTTCAGAGTAGGCTTTATCAACGTCATCAACAAGTAAAGCCACATCTTTCACTCCATCACCATGAGTCTTTACAAACTCTGCAATACGGCTATCGCTACTTAAAGCTCCAGACACAACAAAACGCATATTTTTTTGCACAAGAACATAAGATACCTTTTCACGGTTTCCTGTTTCTAATCCAGAATAAGCTACAATTTTGAATCCAAACGCTCTCGCAAGATAATAACTTGATTGCTTTGCATTCCCTACGTAAAATTCCAAATGATCTACATCACGTACCGGAAAAAAGTCCTCCATTTGTGCAGCTAGCGTATCCATAGATTTTTGTTTCATAATATCTTCATCCCCCTGTAAATAGATTAAATGGTCCATACTTAAAACCAACCGAAAACGCTTCCAACATCAATTAATAGAAATTAGTTAGCAAGCTAACAATTTCCGACCTTTAAAATTTTCTATCTTTTCTGTCAAATTCCTCTTTTTTTCTTACATATAAAATTCGACTTTTTTCTCTTTAAAGTAAGGGGAAAATATTAATACTTGAAGGTATATATGAGAGGAAAACAAAAAAGACTCCAACATATTAACTACTTACTAATACGTTAGAGTCTTTATTTTTTTTGAATGATTGTATTTATATTTTTCATACTAATATATTTGCAAGGAATAGAATAAATGATGTTAATATTACCGCTCCGCCTAATGATCCTAATAAATCTGTTTTTGTTACTTGTAACACTTGTTCACTGTTCATATTCCTCATTCTCCTTTCATTTTGTACAATTTAAAACTTYTATTATACTAATACGCTTGATAGAAATACGATTAATGCTGTTAATACTACYGCTCCRCTTGCTGATCCTAMGAASTCACCTTTTGTTACKTKTAATACTTGCTYGTTGTTCATATCWTTCATTCTCCTTTTTTATAAGTTATCTATATGTAATTACTAAGAAATGATTAGTTCATAGTTTTCATGTTAACGTTACATTGAAATTAATTACGTAACGTTTGTAACATTAATGTAACATAACTATTATTACGTTGCAATATAATTACGTAAATTTTATTACACTTTTTTTACGTTTTTTTAAATAAACACTCAAAAACCTTGTTTTAATGCGTTTTCTACTACAATCACATTTGTAACACTAGTGTAACATTAAGGTCATAAAGCGAAATATAATATTATTCATCTCTATTTTGTTAAAAACCAAAGTGAAACTTTAATCAACGAGAGTTCCATTCCCTACTAATTATTCCCCTCACCAATCGCACTTTTACTAGAAATTAATGCGGGATAAAATACTATCTTTCCAAGATAAGTTTATATGTTTCCTCTATATAACTATGTATAATGGAAACAAAGAGGTGGTCATTTTGAAATTAATCGCACTAGATATGGATGGTACACTACTATCATCTAATCTTGAAATCTCCAAAGAGAACTTACAAGCTATCCAAACCGCAAAAGAGGCTGGTCATATTGTAATGATTTGTTCTGGCCGCGCGAAAGAGGATGCTTTGAAATTATTGGAAGAATATAAACTATCTCTTCCAGTTGGAGCAAGCAATGGGGCAATTGTTTATGTGGACGGAAAAGTAATTAACTCGCGTTGTTTAAAAAATGATAAAGTATACAAGCTTGCAAAATTACTAGAATCTGAAGGTTTTCCATATAAGTTGTACACAAATAAAGGGGTTTATTCTCCTTATACATGGCAAGGTCAAGTTATGCAGGCATTCGAAGAAAATAAACATACACTAGATGTTACACTTGAGGAACTTGAAAGAATTACAGAAAAACAAAAGAAATCTAACTTAATTACTGATTTCCAAAAAATAGAAGATGTCRTAARTAATCCAGAATTAGAAATATCTAAATTCTTYATTTTRACATTTAATGCTGCTCATCGTTCRCAGCTATTACAAACTTTACAAGAAGATACGGAYATTTCAGTTACSGCATCAGCTCCTACTAATGTAGAAATTATGGATAAGCATGGCCATAAAGGCAATGGTTTGCAAGAAATGGCAGCTTATTTCAATATACCAATTGAAGATACTGTTGCAATCGGCGATAACTTTAATGATGTGCCAATGTTACAAGTAGCTGGCTTATCAGTTGCAATGGGAAATGCCGAAGAAGATGTCAAAAAACTATGTGACGTTGTAACATTAACAAACAATGAACATGGTGTTGCTCATGCAATCGAGCAATTTGTATTGAAACAAACTTCATCTAGTAAATAAAGTTCAACTTTAATCAGAGGCGGGGTTCCTCTGATTATTAGTTGAACCAATCGGGCTTTTACGGGCAGTTAATCTCCCACCTAACTTCCCCGCATGTGTCGAATTTTTAGGTGGGAGTCTTATTGCCCGTTAATGCGGGGTAAAAAAAGGACTCTTTCACTTTTTGAAAGAGTCCTTTTTTTACACATGGTGACAAGCAACAAAATGATCTTCACCCACATTACGAAATTCTGGTACATTCGTTTTACAAACATCTGTAGCAACGGGGCAGCGCGTATGAAAACGGCAACCTGACGGCGGATTTGCCGGACTTGGAATATCCCCTTCTAAAATAATCCGTTCTCGCTTAACCGTTGGATCAGGTATTGGCACTGCTGATAACAATGCTTTTGTATATGGATGAAGCGGATTCGCAAATAACTCATCACGTGGTGCTGTTTCCACAATAGTTCCTAAATACATAATTCCAATTTTCGTACATAAGTGCTCCACAACACTTAAATCATGTGAAATGAATAAATAGGACAATCCCTTTTTCTCCTGTAATTCACTAAACAAATTAATGATTTGCGCTTGAATAGATACATCTAATGCCGCAACAGGCTCATCAGCYACAATAAATTCTGGATCTAATACCATCGCCCTTGCAATAACGATACGTTGACGTTGCCCACCGGAAAACTCATGAGGGTACCGGTCAATATGATACGGCGCTAAACCACATAACTCCAATACTTCTATCACCTTTGCACGGACATTTTCTTTCGTCGCTAGTCCGTGAGCCAACATTGGCTCACCAAGCGCTTCTCCAATTCTCATTCTTGGATTTAATGAGCTAAATGGATCTTGAAAGACGAGCTGCATATTAGGACGATGCTTTCTCAGCTCYTCWTTTGATAAAGCATGAACATCTTGACCTTTAAAYTTCACTTCACCTTCTGTTTTTTGAACGAGACGGAGAATTGTTTTTCCTATCGTCGTTTTCCCACTTCCAGACTCTCCTACAAGGCCAAACACTTCTCCTTTATCAATTGTAAAGCTTACCCCATCTACCGCTTTCACATGTCCAATCGTTCTACTAAATACGCCGCCCTTAATCGGAAAATACGTTTTTAAGTTCTTCACTTCTAATAATGGTTCACTCATTGCCCAGCACGCTCCTCATATAACCAACAAGCTACTTTATGATCCTCGTCATGCACATTAAGATTTGGCGCTTCATTTTTGCATATTTCCATGCAATGTTCACAGCGACCACTAAAGTAGCAAAACTCATCTAAGCCAACTAAATTTGGAACTTGCCCTGGAATAGAATAAAGTTTATCTGTTCGTTTCCCCATTACTGGTTTTGATTTTAGCAACCCTTGCGTATATGGATGTTTCGGATTTTGAAATATTTCTAGTACCGGTGCCTCTTCAATAACTTTTCCACCATACATAACAACAACGTAATCAGCCATTTCCGCTACAACACCTAGATCATGTGTAATTAATAAAATGGACGTTTTAAATTCCTCTTTTACTTGTCTTAATAAGTCTAATATTTGCGCTTGAATTGTAACGTCTAGAGCTGTTGTCGGTTCATCTGCAATTAATAACTTTGGATTACAACTAAGTGCAATAGCAATCATAATACGTTGTAACATACCACCGCTTAATTCGTGCGGATAAGAATGGACAATTTCATCAGCACGAGCAATACCAACTTTACGAATTAATTCAATTGCTTTTTTGTATGCTTCGTTTTTGCTAAGTAGTTCATGCTCTCTTAACGTCTCAACAATTTGCTCTCCAACAGTAAAGACCGGATTAAGTGATGTCATCGGTTCCTGGAAAATCATCGCGATATCATTTCCTCTTAAACTACGAAGTTCTTTCTCTTTCATTCCTAAAAGACTTTTTCCTTCATAAAGAATATCACCACCAACGATGCCGCCAGATTCAGCAATAAGTCCCATAATAGATAAAGCCGTTACACTTTTCCCGCAACCTGATTCGCCTACTACACAAACTGTTTCACCTTCTCGAACTGAAAAGCTAACATGATTGACAGCCTTTACTGTACCTTCTTCCGTCTGAAAGTGTGTTTGTAAATCCTTTAGCTCTACTACTGCTCTACTCATACTTTCTCACCTACCGCTTCATCTTTGGATCTAATGCATCACGAAGTGCATCGCCAAGTATATTAATTGATACAACTGTTATAAAGATTGCAAAACCAGGCGGGATCCATAACCACGGACGCTTTTGGAAATCGATTAATGAGTTTGCTGCACTAATCATATTTCCCCACGATGGTGTAGGCGGGACAACGCCAAGTCCTAGGTAACTTAGTGCAGACTCTCCTAAAATAGAACCTGCAACACCTAATGTGGATACAACAATTAATATCGGCAGGACATTTGGGATTAAATGATATACAATTTTCCGGTAATCGTTTATCCCGAGTACATCAGCAGCTTGCATAAACGATTGTTCTCGCAGCGATAAAATTTGACCTCGTACGAGGCGTGCAAGTCCTGGCCAACCTACTAAACTTAAAATGATCATAATGACATAAAGACGATAATCAGATGGTACTTTCCATTCTGATAAAATAGCTCCCATTATAATAAGTAACGGTAATCCTGGCATCGACATTAAAATATCTGCAAGACGCATTATAATATTATCGACGATACCACGGTAGAAACCTGCAATCGCTCCTAATAAAGCACCTAGTATAACGGATAACACCATTGAGGCTAATCCAATTGTTAATGAAATCCGTCCTGCTTGCATAAGCCTCGTTAAAATGTCTCTTCCTAATTGATCTGTGCCAAGCCAATGAGAAAAACTAGGTGGTTTGTTAATTAGCGTAACTTGTATTTTTCCTGATGCATACGGTGAAAAGAATGGACCAATAAAACAAAATAAAAACATAAAAACTAATGCGTAAAATCCTATAAGTGCCATTTTATTTTTCTTTATCCTTTTAAAAGCTTGCCTCCACGGCGATGATTCATTCCTTCTTTTCTTTTTTTCTTTTTTTTCCGTAGTTGCTGTAACAGTTTCCATCTCTTTTCCCCCTTACTTCAACCGAATACGTGGATCAACAACTGCATATACAATATCCGCTAAAAAGTTTGAAACAATTGTCAAACACGAAAGAAACATCGTAAATGCCATTAATACCGTATAATCACGAAAATTTAGTGCTTCTAATTGAATATTACCGATACCTGGCCAGTTGAAAATTTGTTCTATAATAATTGCCCCTGAAAACAACCCTGGTAATTCAAATGCAAGCAATGTAATAGCCGGCAAAATTGCATTTTTTAATGCATGTTTATAAATAACGGTCTTCTCCTTTAAACCTTTTGCTCTAGCCGTTCGAATGTAATCTTGCCGTACAACCTCTAACATACTCGTTCTAAAATAACGAGTTAATGAGCCAACTCCAAGAAGAGTTAAAATAAATACGGGTAAAACCATATGCTTTGCAACTTCTATTCCGTAAGCAAGCCCAGTTGAATTACTCCCAACATCAATCATCCCGCCTATCGGTAACAGCTTAAAGTCAACCGCAAACACTTTAATTAAAAACAAACCGATAAAGAATGAAGGAAATGACATCGCTGCAAATACACCAATTGTTACAAGCTTATCGAATAAAGAATGTTGCTTTGTCGCTGAAAATACACCGATAATAAGTGCAATTAGCCAAATAAAGAACAATGCAATAATCGCAACAATAAACGAATTCCATATAAATTTATTTAATAATGACGTTACAGATTCTTGATATTGAAGAGAAAAACCAAAGTCCCCCTGCAATGCATTACCTAGCCAGTGAAAATATCGCTCAACAATTGGTTTATTCAATCCATACAATTCCCTAAGTTCAGCTGCTCTTTCCGGTGTAATCTTCGGGTTTGAATCAATATAATCTCCTGGAAGAAGTGCGAACAGGAAGAAGATAATAATCGATGTCCCCAACAGTGTAGGAATCATTTGTAACAGCCTACGAATGATATATGTTTTCACCCTTTTTCTCTCCAATCTTATGCTTAAAATAGAAGAACATTTTTTCAAAGCGGCACACTACTTGCCGAATGAAAAAATGTCTTCTACTTATACATTCTTCTCGTTATTTTTCGATAGATAGAGCTGGTAAGTTTGCACTAATACTATTGTATTTTTCAGGGTCAATTCCTTTTATATTCCCGTTATAACCAGTAATTGTTCTACGATAGTTTAATAGAATTACTGGTGGATCATCACTTAATTCTTTATACAGTTCTTTATAGATTGGTTTACGTTTTTCAATATCTACCGTTTCAATACCTTTTTGAATTAACTCATCTACTTTTGCATTTTTATAACCAAGACTCTTCTCATTGACACCCGACAAATATTCACCAGCTGTTTCACTCGGATCACTTGTAATTGGTGTCGAAACAGAAGCTAAATCATAATCACCTTTGTTTACCTTCGAAAGCATAGTATTAAAGTCCATAAATTCAGGGTTAAATTCTACACCTATTTCTTTATAATTCTCTTTTGCAATCGGAATTAATAAATCGCTATCTTTAGCCGAACTTGGGCCGAAATAAGAAAGCTTTAATTTTTGACCATCTTTTTCACGAACYCCRTCMGAACCWACTTTCCAWCCWGCTTCATCYAATAATTTTTTMGCYTTTTCTWYGTCGTATKSATATTTATTAACTCCTTCTTCCGTATAAGCCCAAGAAGTTGGATGAATTGGTACATTAGCTACCGTACCGTATCCTTTCAATGCTGTATCAACATATTTTTTACGATCTAATCCGTAAATAAGTGCTTGACGAACCTTTTTATCCTTTAAGTACGACTTATTATTATTCATATAAATATAGCTAAATGACGCTGCTGTTTCGATTTGGATATTTGCAAATTCTAAAGCCTTAGCCTGTTCAAGAACTTCATCACCAGTACCTAGGCCAGTGTAGTCAACCTCACCTGTTTGGAATAATTGAAGCTTCGTATCACCAGAAGTAATTTTATAAATGAAGTTTGGAATTTTTGGTTTACCCGCATAATAATTTTCATTTGCTACAAATCGCACTTCTTGCCCCGGGATATACTTTTCAAATTTATATGGACCCGCAGCTATCGGTTTTTCATATAACGCTTTTAAGTAATCTAAGCTTGTATTTTGTTTGTAATCTTTTCCATAATAAGCTTTTGATAATACCTCTCCACCTAAGGCTGTTAGTGCCTGTGAATTAACTTTTTCAGTTGTAATTTTAATTGTCTGCGGATCAACAACTTGAATACCTTCAATTGAAGTTGCTTTTCCTTCTTTATATTCTTTACCACCTTTAACAGCATATTGAGAAATGTCTTTGTCACCCTCATATGCCTTATCATGTAAAAGCGTCAATGTGAACGCTACATCATCTGCTGTTAATGGTGAACCATCGCTAAATTTCAAATCTTTACGTAAATGGAATGTATATGTTAACTGATCAGAGGAAATATCCCACTTCTCAGCTAATTCTGGAGTTGGTTTTCCTTGTTTATCTGTAGATACAAGGGATGCAAAAATAACTGAAGTGACGTTTCCATCCCAACCATTTTGTTGGAAATATGGTAAAAATACGCCACCTGGTTTACTAATGCCAACTACTAACGTATCTTTTCTATTCTTCGCTTTATCTGGTACTTTCGTCTTATCTGTCGCAGCAATATTTTCAACTTTTATATTTTTTAAATCTTGCTGTTTTACTGGTTCTGTAGAAGCCGTATCCTCCTGTCCCCCACAAGCAGATAACACAAGCGAACTACTCAGTAATACCGAAAATACACCAGCCCATTTTTTTATCTTTTTCTTCATTGTCCCCACCCTAACTTTTTTTTAATAATTACACCTTATGAACTGCTTGCCTAATGTATGCCTCCCACAGCAACATTTTATAGCCAATCGGAAAAGTCGGCTTTGGTTATAAAAAAATAGTTGTTTTTGAGGGGTAACAATCTTATTCCGACCTTTCCGGTAGACTTTATGGTTATTAGCTTATATCTTTCAGTATATTTTGTCAATTATTTCTATATAAATATTTCGATAATTCTCCAAAAATTATTGAGCAATATTCAATTTAGGTAAACTTAACAAAATACCATTATAATTATCTTCTTGTAATCCTTGAATTCGTGCATTATGTGCAGACACGACTTTACTATTGTTTAAGAAAATAACAGGTGGATCTTCACTTAACTCTTGATATAGTTTTTTATAGATTTCTTTTCGTTTTTCAATATCCAATGTTTCTAATGCCTGCTTAGCTAATTCATCTACTTTCGGATTATGATATCCATCATAATTACGCTTACTTGTCGAAACAAACTCCTCAATTGTTCCGCTCGGATCATCAATCATCGGTGTGGAGACCATCGCTAAATCATAATCTCCTTTAATTACCTTGGAAATCATCGTATTAAAGTCCATGTATTCAGGATTGAAATCTACCCCAATCTTTTTATAATCCTCCTTCATAACGGGGATCATCACATCATTGATTTTACTTGCAGAAGAAGCAAAATAACTTACCTTCAATTTTTGGCCATCTTTTTCACGAATACCATCTGATCCAGCTTTCCACCCAGCTTCATCGAGCAATTTCTTCGCCTTTTCTAAATTATATTCGTATTTATTGATTCCTTCTTCTGTATACGCC
>NZ_JBFTMA010000057.1:0-13677 GCF_056396725.1 Bacillus sp. 05T31 | reverse complement strand
GTTGGAATAGAGAACGGAATACGCACATATACGATTGTRAGTGATCCACTTCATATGAARCGTGCGATGARAATTGCRAAACATATTAAAATTGAAGCGTATGYATCACCAACTCCAACGTCAGCGTATAAAACGTTAGATACAGAAATCCCTTTCTTTTTTAAAGAATTATGCTCGTATATTGGATATGTAACCTCTTTGCCATTAAAGGCATTGAAAGGGGATTAATATAAGAAAAGAACCTATCTTTTTTATAGGAACTTTTCTTATTGTTCAAAAGCATTGTATTTTTATCGGAATAGTGAAACAATAGAGAAGTAACTTCATATAATCATAATGACAAAATGAACGGTTTWTGAATCGGACATAAAGGAGATTATGTATGGCACTCTCATTTGTTGAAACAGAAGAACAATCTTTAGTTATTGAAMAAATAAATAAATTGATTCCGAAGTTCATGGAAAGGGAGCATCAACTAAGTGAATTAGGATCATTTCCGTATGAAAATATTAATAATTTGAAAGATATCGGATATACGAAATTAACGTTGCCAAAAGAATTGGGAGGCAATGCGATTTCTTTATATGACTTCGTTTTATTTCAAGAGAAAATAGCAGAAGGCTGCGGTGCTACCGCATTATCAATTGGATGGCACCTTGGCATTGTAAAGGAATTAGCTGAAAATCGTTCTTGGAATGAGGAAATGTTCACTTGGTTTTGTGAAGAAGTGTGTAATGGCGCACTCTTTAATCGAGCAGCGACAGAGCCGAATACAGGTAGTCCTACGCGCGGCGGGAAACCAGAGACGTTAGCTGTCAAAAAAGGTGATAAGTGGGTTATAAGTGGAAGAAAAACTTTTACGACTATGGCACCAGTGCTAGATTATTTCATTATTTCAGCAAGTATTGAAGGCCGGGAAGAWATCGGAGAGTTTGTCATTCCAAAGAATACGATAGGCGTATCAATTGAAGAGACGTGGGATAGTATTGCTATGCGAGGAACTGCGAGCCATGATCTCGTTTTACAAAATGTAGAGATACCAGATCGCTTTTTCACTGATATAAAGGGTTCAAAAGTTAAAGCTAAGGGTATTGGCTGGTTGCTACATATACCTGCATGTTATTTAGGAATTGCACAATCAGCAAGAAATTATGCAGTTCAGTTTGCGGWATCATACAAGCCAAAYAGTTTAAATCATTCTATWAGTTTATTACCGAATGTTAGAAGRTTAGTTGGAGAATTAGAACTTGAGCTGATGCAAGCTCGCGTCTTTTTATATCAAATTGCGAAAAAATACGATGAGGCAGAAGATAAATTATCATTGCAAGCTGAACTAGCAGCTGCGAAATATGTTGTAACGAACGCGGCAATATCTATTGTAGATAAAGCAATGCGCATCGTAGGAGCGAAAAGTTTATCTGAAAAAAATCCGCTTCACCACTATTATTTAAACGTCAGAGCAGGACTACACAATCCGCCGATGGATGATGTAACACTTTCTATGCTCGCGGATGCGGCGTTTCGGTCGTAGTTTTTTAAACTTACATTTTATTGTCTATGGACAATATAGTTGTTTTGAAAGMACGTGTTTGATTAGTAATCGAACACGTGCTTTTTATGTGTACGACGTACCAAATTGAGATGTAGATTTTTAATATAAATGGTTATCATGATTTTGGATTGTTATTGGCTGAAAGAATATTTATTGCAATGTTAGTTTGGCAACTTTTAATCCCAAATTAAAGGCCTTTCCAAGTTTATCATTCGTAAATATTGTAAAAATTGACCTGCATGGACTGCATCATGATAGGCAATTCGTAATAGCATGTCGCCTAAATATCTTTGATAGCCAACATCGCTTCGATCAATAAGTCTTGAGTCTAGCTCTGCTATGCTTATTGATTGAACATATTCTATGAAGTCAGTAAAGTATGATTGTGCCAATTCAATTTCTTTTTTTACACAAGTAATTGGCTCGTCATCATATGGGATATGTATGTCATTTATTGAGCCATTGTTTTTTAAAATCATATGATAGTAAAAAGTTGAGCTCCATACATGACKAATCATCTCACCAAAAGACATAACCTCATTATCAGGCTTCCAATTAAGAAAATTATCGGGAAGAGAATTCCATAATTTTTCTGAGCGCCTTCTCGTTTCTTTCAAATTTAATATACTAAGATCAATTGCATTCATAATAAATTCTCCTTTACTATTAAACTTAAAATAATTGTATCAATTTAACAGTTAGGGTATCATCGAAATATGAATGTATATCCGAATATCTCATATATAGCTAAATTAATTGCTGAACCTACAAGAGCAATCATCTTAGATTGTCTAATGAATAATCAGGCACTACCTGCTAGCGAATTGGCTTATATGGCAAAAGTGTCACATCCAACGATTAGTTCTCATCTTTCTAAATTAGTAGAGGGGAATCTACTTACAGTTGAACAACATGGTAGACATCGTTATTATCGACTCGCTAATCAAGAGGTAGCAGAAGTTATTGAAAAGTTAGGGACAATCGCACCAACAGTTGAAGTTCGCTCTTTAAAACAATCGGATCAACTAAAACAAGTTCGCTATGCTCGAACTTGTTATGATCATCTTGCAGGCAAGCTCGGTGTAGAGATAGCTGAAAAATTACTAGATAGGGAATTTATAATTTTAGAGGACGGAGAATATATTGTAACGGAACAAGGTAAGGAGTGGTTTCTGAATTTTGGAATAAATATTGATAAGGCCGATATAAAAAGGAGGGTATTTGCAAAAACTTGTCTTGATTGGAGTGAACGACGCTACCATATTTCTGGTTGGTTAGGATCTGCAATAGCAAAACTGTTTTTTGAACAGGAATGGATTACAAAAACGGATAAGAATCGAGCCGTTCATCTTACAAAAAAAGGTGTAAAGTTATTGGAAGATCAATTAGGCATTGATATGAAAACTGAGGAAAGAAACGCTTGAAATTATAAAAGTCCGTCAAAATGACGGACTTTTTCATTGGGTGAGTTTAGATTCGATGTAAGTAAGTATTAGACTGAAATATGTTTAAACATCCATCTTCGCTTTTAGCGATATACTCTCCATTATATTACTTTTTGCATTATTCCGGTTGCACCTCAAGCCTCATATTACTCTCAGATCCATCTTCATTATAAGCGGATAAATAATAGTACCCTGGCTCAGGAGAGGTAACTAATGAACGCAAAGTAAATGTTTTACCTTCATTTGGTTTTATTGTATGTCTTACTAGTTTCTCTTCATCTTTTGATTTGATTGAATATGTAAATGAATTTGTACCGGTATTTTCAACTGTGACTTTTAGGTCACCGAGACCACTAAAGTCAAATCCAGTACCCATGTCCCCGCGGAATGTATGTGTATTGTTAAATGAAGATGAATGAAAGGTTTGAAATTCTTCTTTATTGCTTGATGAAAGGGTAATCGTTTCTGTTTCTATACTTGAAGTTGAGGAATCTAGTTTTGTATTTGGTTTTGTTAATAAAGTAATCGCGCAAAGTGATGCAATTACAATAAATGAACTAGAGATAACGAACCGTTTTTTTGTAAGAAGTATATATTTATCTCCTCTTATAAGAATATAAGAATGTATAATTTTAAGAAAAACATAACATATATGATATTTATTATCAATTGAAAAAATCTTTCTTTTCATTCTTCTTTTTGTAGTTTTATAGTGGAATGCTATGTTTCTTATTTCACCTACTGTATAATAAGAAAAAAGTACGAAAAGAGGTTATCTCATGCTAGAGGTTATTGCAACTTGTTTAGAAGATGTGAAGCGAATTGAAAAGGCTGGTGGAAATCGAATTGAACTCATTTCATCATATACAGAAGGTGGTTTAACACCGAGCTATGCTTTTATAAAAAAAGCAGTAGAAGCAGTGCAAATACCAGTTCATGTTATGATTCGTCCGCATGCGAAGTCTTTTACATATACGGAAGAAGAAATTGAAATGATGAAAGAAGATATTGTAGTTGCTCAAAATCTTGGAGCTGCTGGTGTTGTATTAGGTGTGTTAAACGAACAAAATGAAGTTGATGAAGAGAAATTAGCAGATGTATTATCTGTTGTAGATGGAATAAATGTAACGTATCACCGTGCGATAGATGATACAGAAAATCCAGTAGAAGCGATGAAAGCTTTGAAAAAATTCAATAAAGTTACTCACGTGTTAACTTCAGGCGGACAAGGAAATGTAGTAGATAATATTCCGGTGCTTAGAGAGATGAAGAAGGAAAGTGAAGGGAATATACAGCTTGTTGTCGGAAGCGGAGTAACGAAAGAGAATGTAAAGCAATTGCTAGATGAAACTGGAATTACGCAGGCGCATGTAGGTACAGCGGTTAGAGAAGGTAAGTCATGTTTTTCTGAAATTGACCTAAAGTTAGTACAAGAATTAGTTGAAATAATAAAGTAAGTATTTAAGAAAGAGGAGAAACGATGAAGACAAGTACGAAGAAAGAATTGATCTCATGGATTAAAACGATAGGTATTACMCTTGCGATTGCCTTTATCGTTCGTGGGGTGCTATTTACGCCGYCATTAGTACAAGGTGARTCGATGATGCCAACTTTAGAAAATAATGAGCGAGTTCTCGTKAATAAGATTGGTTATAGTATAAGCGGGTTAGATCGTTTTGACGTTATCGTCTTCCACGGAAAAGAAGGGTACGACTTAGTAAAACGAGTAATTGGTTTACCAGGTGATACAGTTGAGTATAAAAATGATGTTTTATACGTAAACGGAAAAGCGATGGAAGAACCGTATTTAAAAGAATTTAAAGAAAAGGCATCAGGTCGTGTATTAACTCCTGATTTTACGTTAGAACAAATCACAGGGAAAACGAAAGTGCCAGAGGGCCAAGTGTTTGTTTTAGGAGATAATCGTGAAGTATCTAAAGACGGTCGTATGTTTGGATTTATTTCAGAAGATGAAATTGTCGGAAAAGGACAAGCTGTTTTCTGGCCGTTGAAACAAGTAAGAGCATTATAAACAAAAAGTATGGGAGAAATATAATCTTCCATACTTTTTTTRTTTGTGAAAAAWATATTGATAGAATTGAAAGAATATTTTATAATTTTAATTATATGTTTGTTTCGAAAAACGGAATTGTAGTTCCRAAATTCGGAACRMGAAGGAGATAGGATGAGTATAAATAAAACGGCAGTTAAGACAATGGATATTTTGGAGTTGTTTTATGAGCATGAAGAGCTAAGTTTAACAGAGATGGTTCAGCTTACGAATATGCCGAAAACATCTGTTTATCGTTTAATTGGTTCGTTAGAAGAAATGGACTTTTTACAAAAAACAGAAAAGGGCAAGTATCGTCTCGGAGTCATTTTTTTACGATTTGGTCAACTTGTTTCACAAAGGTTATCCGTAAGAAATATTGCGATACCTTATATGAAAGAGCTTAGGGATAGTTTAGGGCAAGCAGTAAATTTAATTATTCAAGATGGTAATGACGCAATTTACGTTGAGAAGATGGAAGGAGTTCAGCCAGTACGTGTTTATACGGCGGTTGGAAGAAGAGCACCGCTTTATGCGGGTGCATGTCCGAGAATTTTACTATCGTATTTTTCTGAGGAAGAGAAAAGAAAGTACGTAGAGGAAACAGATTTAAAGCAGTTTGCAGATGGAACGATCGTGAATAAGGAGCATTTGTTAGAAGTATTACATATGGCGAAAAAAGAAGGGTACACAATTAGCTACTCTGAATTAGAAAATCATACAGCGGCTATAGCGGCACCAATTTTTGCAAATGATGGAACTGTTATAGCTGGCATTAGTATTTCGGGATTGGCAATTGAGTATAGCGAAAGTAATATTTCATATTTTACTGCGAAAGTGAAAGAAACAGCATACCGCATTTCGAAAGAACTCGGCTTTTGGGCATAGAAAGAGGGAGTGGGATGAAATTTTCTGCGTTAGGGGATCAAGCAATTATTGTTACATTTGGTGAAGAAATTGGGATGGATATATATGAAAAAGTGCAACGGTTATTTCAAGCGCTGAGGCGGCATCCATTTGCAGGAATGGTTGAATGCGTTCCGTCGTTTACTTCATTAGCGGTGTACTACAATTTGTACGAAGTATGGAAGGGAAATGATAGAAATATAAGACCATATGATTACGTTTGCCAGTATATACGGGAGCTRTGTGATTCWTATAAAGAAGAAGTGAACCGAGATGTGAAACATATTTCTATACCAGTGTGTTACGGGGGAGAATATGGACCTGATTTAGAAGAAGTTGCGCATTATCAAGGCTTACAAGTAGAGGATGTTATTCGAATACATAGTGAAACAACATATTTCGTGTACATGTTAGGTTTTACACCTGGATTCCCTTATTTAGGGGGATTATCAAAAGAACTAGAAACACCTAGAAAAGAAACACCACGGTTACAAATCGCTCCTGGTTCAGTAGGGATTGGCGGAAATCAAACGGGTATTTATCCGCTTGAAACACCAGGAGGCTGGAATATTATCGGCCGAACACCTATTTCTCTATTTAATCCAAAAGAAGAAACACCAACATATATTCAAAGTGGTATGTATTTACGATTTATACCAATAACAAAAGGAGAGTACGTATCGCTTGAGGGGGCTAAAGAATGGATGTAGAGATTTTGCATGCAGGAATGTTTACAACAATCCAAGATTTAGGGCGATTTCATTATCAACAATACGGTGTACCTGTTGGCGGTGCTATGGATAAAAGTGCGCTCAGGATGATTAATATGTTAGTAGGTAATGAGGAGAATGAGGCTGGACTCGAAATTACAATAATGGGACCTAAATTGTTAATAAAGAAAACGACTTTGCTTGCGATTGGCGGTGCGGATATGGAACCGTTATTAAATGGAGAACGCATTCCATTATGGCGCCCTATATTAGCTGAAGAAGGAAGCATGCTTTGCCTCGGAAAAGCGAAAAGCGGTTGCAGAGCATATGTGACTTTTGCGGGCGGTATAAATATTGATCGTACGATGGGAAGTAAAAGTACTTACATACGTGCTGCTCTTGGCGGTATTGAAGGGAGAATGCTGAAAAAAGGAGATTATTTTCAAATTGGTACAGGGGCAGAAGTTGCAAGTCGTTTCATTCAAAATTTACAAGAAGAAAAGCGTATAAAAACGAAGTGGGCAATTTGTAACAATGCTTTACCAAAATATAAGAAGCATCCTATTCTTCGCGTCATAACAGACTTTGAATATGATCAATTTACAGAAGAAAGTATAAAGTCGTTTTTTTCGAAAGAGTATAAAGTGTCCAATTATGCTGATCGCATGGGATATAGGCTTGACGGAGATGTTTTAAATAGAGTTGAAGAGATAGAAATTTTATCGAGCCCAGTTACATTCGGAACAATTCAAGTACCAAATGGTGGACAGCCTATTATATTAATGGCTGATAGACAAACGACAGGTGGTTATCCGAGAATTGGAAATGTAATTTCAGTAGATTTACCTCTTCTAGCGCAGCTGAAACCAGGAGACTACGTAACTTTTGAAAAAATAACTATGGAAGAAGCTGCACAATTATATATAAAGCAGGAAACAAGTATGAGTCTATTAAAGAAATTCATCGCTTTACGAAGCTGAGATTAGGAGGAAAACATCGTGACTAAAATCGATTTAAACTGTGATTTAGGAGAAAGTTTTGGAGCTTATAAAATGGGGAATGATGATGAAATTCTTCCGTTCGTTTCCTCTATAAACGTTGCTTGTGGTTTTCATGCGGGTGATCCGTCCGTTATGCGGCAAACGGTTGAAAAAGCTCTGCAGCATAACGTAGCAATAGGGGCACATCCTGGATTTCCTGATTTAATTGGATTTGGGAGAAGGAATATGAACGTTTCAGCAAGTGAAGTATACGATTATGTTTTATATCAAATTGGCGCATTAGACGGATTTGTTAAAGCTGCCGGAGCGAAAATGCAACATGTAAAACCGCACGGTGCCTTATATAATATGGCGGCAACTGATTCGGAAATTGCGGATGCAATCGCAAAGGCAATTTATCATATTAAYCCTGGAYTATTACTTTACGGATTAGCGAATAGTGAGGCATTTATAAAGGCAACAGAAAAATATAATATAACTCTCGTACAAGAAGCTTTTGCTGATCGYACGTATAAGCAGGATGGAACTTTAACGAGCCGTACAGAAGAAAATGCTCTTATAAAAAATGAAGATGAAGCAATAAAACAAGTACTTCAAATGGTGAAAGAAGGGTATGTAGAATCGGTTAATGGGGGGAAAGTAGCAGTTCAAGCGCAAACGATATGTTTACACGGGGATGGAGAGAAAGCAGTCCAATTTGCGGGAAAAATATACAGAACATTCGAACTTAATGGTATTTCTATATGCGCACCAAATAAAGTGAAACTTTAATTAGCGGGATTAAAAATGAGAGGAAGTGTTAAAATTGGTGAAATTAATTGGGATTTTACTTGTTGCGGTTGGGTTTTTATTTAGGCTAAATACACTGTTAGTAGTTATGGTTGCGGGTATTGTTACTGGTATGGTTTCAGGCTTAAGTTTTTATGATGTGATCAGCATGTTCGGTAAATTTTTCATAGAAAACAGATATATGTCTATGCCAATCATATTAACTTTACCGGTAATCGGAATTTTAGAGCGTTATGGTTTAAAAGAAAGAGCAGAAGCACTTATAACGAAATCAAAAGGAGCAACAACTGGAAGAGTATTAATGTCATATTTTACGATAAGAGAATCATCAGCAGCACTTGGACTAAATATTGGTGGTCATGCGCAAACGGTAAGACCGCTTGTTGCGCCAATGGCAGAAGGAGCTGCGCAAGGTAAATATGGTAAACTCCCTGAAAAATTGAGAGAAAAGATAAAAGCAAATGCAGCAGCTGCGGAAAATACAGCTTGGTTTTTCGGAGAAGATATTTTTATCGCAACTGGAGCCATTTTATTAATGAAAGGGTTCTTCGATTCAGTAGGTATGCATGTCGGTGTATGGGATATGGCGCTTTGGGGCATTCCAACTGCGATATCGGCACTTATTGTGAGCTGGATTAGGTTTAGAAGGTTTGACAAGTATATAGAGAAAACAATGAAGGCAGAAGAAAACCAAGAGAAGGAGGCTATATAAGATGAACATCATAACAATGGATACAATTTATTATGTATTAGGTATAATCGTTGCATTTATCGCTGTTCGTATTGCATTTGATCGTGAGCATCCAAACCGATTCGGTTCTAGTTTATTTTGGGCATTGTTTGCAGTTACATTTTTATTCGGAAATGTAATCCCTTCGTTTTAYGTTGGYTGTATTGTGCTTGTTATGGTTGTTTTTGCTTCATTAAATAAAGTAACAAAATCCGAGGAGAAAGAAGTACCAGTGCAAGAACGTGTGAAACATGCTGAGAAATTAAAGAATAAAATTTTCATGCCTGCACTATTAATTCCTATTTTTACGATAATCGGTACGTTAACGTTAGGGAAAATCAAATGGGGAAATGTCGCACTTGTTGATCCAGATAAAGTGACATTAGTTGCATTAGCGTTAGGAGCATTACTCGCATTCATTGCGGCGATGCGTATTACGAAATCCAAAATAACAACGCCTGTTCAAGAAGGAAGTAGGTTAYTACARGCTGTCGGTTGGGCAGTTATTTTACCACAAATGTTAGCKGCACTTGGYGGTATTTTCGCGAAGTCTGGCGTWGGWCAAGTTGTTTCTGATTTAGTCGGACAAGTGTTRCCGACAGAGTATCCATTCGTTGCTGTTATGGCGTATTGTTTAGGAATGATGCTATTTACAGTCGTAATGGGGAATGCATTCGCAGCGTTTGCAGTAATCACTGGCGGAATCGGCTTACCTCTAATTGTACAAATGCACGGAGGGAATCCAGCTATTATGGCAGCACTCGGTATGTTTGCTGGATATTGCGGAACGCTGCTTACTCCAATGGCAGCAAACTTTAATATCGTACCTGCGATGCTTTTAGAATTGAAAGATAAAAATGCAGTCATTAAAGCACAAGTACCAATTGCTCTTTCCATTTTTATTATAAATATGTTTATTATGTACGGCCTTGTATATCGTTTCTAATTAGGAGAGTGAAACTATGAAAACAGTATTAGTAACAGGATTTGATCCGTTCGGGGGAGAAAGTATCAACCCAGCTTGGGAAGTCGCAAAAAGTTTGCATGAAAAAACAATCGGAGAGTACAAGATTATTAGTAAACAAGTTCCAACCGTATTTCATAAATCAATAAGAGTATTAAAAGAGTATATAGAAGAGTTGTCGCCTGAAATGATTATATGTATTGGACAAGCTGGGGGCAGACCAGATATTACGATAGAGCGTGTAGCGATTAATATTGATGATGCAAGAATTGCTGATAATGAAGGAAATCAGCCGGTGGATATGCCGGTTGTAGAAGAAGGACCTAWTGCGTATTGGTCTACACTTCCGATGAAAGCAATCGTGAAAAAACTTCGYGAAGAARGTATACCRKCWTCTGTTTCACAAACKGCAGGTACATTYGTTTGTAATCATTTATTCTATGGTCTCATGCACGAACTAGAAAAACATAATAAGAAAATAAAAGGCGGATTTGTTCATATTCCGTTCTTACCAGAGCAAGCGAGCAATTATCCAGGTCAACCGAGTATGTCACTTTCTACGATTAGTAAAGGGATAGAATTGGCAATTGAGGTAGCGACGGAAGTGGAAGTAGATATTGTAGCGTGCGGCGGTGCGACGCATTAAGTAAAAAGCATGTTAATTAAAGAGGGCTGATGCAGCCCTCTTTGTGTGTTTGTATTTTGTAATTGAAGATGCAGTATAGAATATAAAGGGAAAGGTTGCAATGGGAGTATTCTAACAAATATGGAATTGTTCCAAATAAAAGGAAACTTTTTAAATAGTTTCTTAATGATGTAGAATTTTCGTCTATATGAATGGATAAAAAGTTAAGTTCTGATAAACTCAAAGACATACAAAGTAATGATTTTAAAATGGTGTGATAAAAATATCACACCATTTTTATGTAAAACAAACAGAGTGAATTTTTTCCATTAGTAAAGTATAACTGGGTAAGAGATAATCATCAGAATTGTTAATTGTACTATGATTTTTCAAAACTGATAAATTTAAATATAAGTACGGTAAGAATRCGATATTTATCTAACTTTTACAAAAAAGAGTAACCTATTTGGCTACTCTTCACATAGAAACTTGTATTTGTTCATTTCAATAAGAGACCGTTATTGAAGTCCCTTCATGAAATTTTGGATTTTTGATGATAATGTAAACAGCAGGATGCTAACTAAAATGGAGATAGCACCAATAATACCAAAGTAAATTGCTTCTGTTGCAGGATTATACAGTTTAACAACTTGGGCATTTATTGCTTGCGCAGACGCAGTTGATAAGAACCATAAGCTCATGGTTTGCGAAGAGAAAGCAGATGGAGCCAGCTTCGTCGTTATTGATAACCCTGAAGGAGATAAACAAACTTCTCCAATTACAATTAAAAAGAAGCTAAGGACTAACCACATAGGATTCACTAAAGAGTGAGTACCGTTGATTAAAGCCGGAATAATCATAACTAAGAATGATAAACCTGCAAATAGCAATCCAATAGCGAATTTTTTTGCCGTTGAAGGCTGCTTCTTGCCTAACTTTATCCAAACCCATGCAAAAATCGGGGCAAGCGTTACGATAAAGATTGGACTTAATGATTGGAACCAAGCGGAATGCAATGTAATTCCATTGAACTGTAATTGAGTTCGTTGATCCGCGTATGTCGCTAAGATAATAGCACCTTGTTCTTGTATAGACCAAAATATTGTAGCTGCAATAGACCAACACTGAAATACTTAATAGTCTTTTTTCTTTCCGAATCTGATAATGGATTAGGTACTTGCGTACCGACTAGACCAAGGTTTTTCTGTTTTGTTCCAACAAATACCCCTAACCCAATTGCCATACCAATTGCCGCAACTCCAAAACCAAGGTGGAAATTATATTGCTGACCTAATGTTCCGACAACTAAAGGTGCAAGTAAGGCACCTAAGTTAATACCCATGTAGAATATACTGAACCCTGAGTCACGACGCGCATCTGTTTCACTGTATAAACTTCCTACGATGTTCGATATGTTAGGCTTTAATAACCCTGTTCCTAGAACTAAGAAGACCATAGAGATAAATAACGCACTTTTACTACCCGGTAAAGCTAAAATAAGATGGCCAATCATAATTAAAACGCCACCAAAGAATACGGTTTTACTTGGACCAAATAAACGATCCGATATCCATCCACCGATAATACTAGACATGAACAGTAAGGAACCGTAAATTGCCATTATCGAGGTTGCGGTAGATTGWTCAATTCCTAATCCACCTTTTGCGACCGAATAGTACATATAATACAGTAAAATAGCTCTCATTCCGTAATGAGAAAACCTTTCCCAAAACTCAGTGAAGAATAAAGAGAATAATCCTTTTGGATGCCCAAAAAATCCTGTTTGAGGAATACTTTGAACAAGTTCGTTTTTTTCTTTCATAATGTTAATATTACCCCTTATTAATTTTTAATATTATACAAGTATAACTTAAGAGGCTCCCAGTAGTCCATAACTATCTAAGCCCATCGATGAAGAAAAGCAGCCTTCTGGCTGCTTTCTAAATGATAACTTTATTTTAATTGAACAGTAGTTATCTTTGAAATTTTAATTACACCAAAAAAAGTTGGGGGTTAATTCATGCAATGAAGTAAGTAAAATGAATTGTACAACACCTACTGTAAACAACTGGTATAATAAGTATAGGAATATACATAGAGGTGATTTTTGTGCAATATGAGGAAGTACGTTCGATATTAGAAAAAGCAAAGAAAATTACAGTGTTAACAGGTGCTGGTGCAAGTACGGAAAGTGGTATCCCAGATTTTCGTTCAGCAAATGGATTATATGCTGATGCGAATGTAGAGATGTATTTGTCGAGAGGCTATTATAATAGAAATCCGAAAGAGTTTTGGAAGCATTATAAAGAAATCTTTCAAATTAATACGTTTCATCAATATAAACCAAATCGAGGGCATCGCTTTTTAGCGGAGCTAGAAGAACAAGGGAAAGACATAACGATTTTAACGCAAAATATTGATGGTTTGCATCAAGTAGGTGGTAGTAAACATGTAATTGATTTACATGGAACACTKCAAACTGCRCATTGTCCGAAGTGTAAAACGGGATATGATTTACAATATATGATTGATCATGAAGTACCGCGTTGCGGGAAGTGTAATTTCATTCTAAACCCAGATGTTGTTTTATACGGAGATACRYTRCCACAATATCAAAATGCAATAAAACGTTTATATGAAACAGATGTACTTCTCGTAATGGGAACGTCATTAAAAGTGCAACCTGTCGCTTCATTCCCAGAAATCGCAAAGAGAGAAGTAGGTGCAACAACAATTTTAGTAAATGAAGAGTTAACAGGGCAAGAATACAATTTTGATTTTGTTTTTCAAAATAAGATTGGTGAATTTGCCAAAGGGTTATCTTCGATTAAATAAGTTTTTGTTTTCGTAAAGAAACTGAGGTGAATGAAAGTTTTTGTTTTCGTAAAGAAACTGAGGTGAATGA
>NZ_JBFTMA010000056.1:0-12151 GCF_056396725.1 Bacillus sp. 05T31 | reverse complement strand
AAATTGAGCAGTAACAATAATACAAATATCACATATCGTAAAAAGCTGTTCCAATAAATCTCGGCCATAAATAATTTCATATAGAAAGGCAAATGCAAAGCTAATTAAAAATAATAAGTAAAAAAAGTCTGATGGATCAACGAATGTATAGTAGTCATGCAGAATTAAGCGTTGATAAGCAACTACTATATCGCCGATGAAATAAGAGAAGGATCCGATAGTTAATGTTATCCAAAACAAACGAGATAACCCTTGTTTTATATTTGAAAAATAAAATATATAACTGCAAATTGTAATATCAATTAATATGGTACTTATTCCAGTTAATATTTGAAATGGGAGTGCGTACTCATATAAAAAGGACATTGATACGTAATGAATAGCTATATACAACAATGAAATGCTTATAAGAATACTTACATGTGTTTGTTTTTTCATTTATATCACCCACTGTATATACATAAGAACCAYCTTTTTKTAGTTTATGTTTTTTATGATTGCTTGAAAACATATAGAATTTCTATATTTATTTTACACATTTATAATGAGTTGTAAAAATAGATTTGCTCAGCAAGTATTAATTGTTGTTTCTGTTCCCAATATATCGACATAGGAATTTGAAGTTTGTTATAATGAATTAAATAGTTGCATTATTTAGAAAAATTTAAAAATAATAAATAATGCAAGTAAGACATATTGTTTACTATGTGAACTTGTTCTTAATTCAGGGGGGAGGGTTTCACAATGGCAAGTGTATATGAAAATAGTTATATGATCGTTTTGATTTTCTTGCTATTAGGTATATTGCTGCCGGTAGTGGCTCTTACATTAGGGAAAATGCTGCGTCCAAACAAACCGAGTGCAGCGAAAGCGACGACGTATGAGAGTGGAATTGAGCCTTTTCATGATGCAAATATTCGGTTTCATGCTCGTTATTACATTTTCGCTTTATTGTTCGTCATCTTTGATGTAGAAACTTTATTTTTATACCCATGGGCTGTTGCATATGACAAGCTTGGTTTATTTGCACTGATTGAAATGCTCATTTTTGTTGTGATGTTGCTAGTTGGATTAGCGTATGCTTGGAAAAAGAAGGTGTTACAATGGTTATAAATTTTGAGGAATTACACCCACAGGAGCGAGCGGAATTAGAAAGGAATATCTTTTTTTCTACATTGGAACAGTTGAAGGGATGGGCGCGGAGCAACTCTTTATGGCCGATGACATTTGGACTGGCATGCTGTGCGATTGAAATGATGGGAGTAGGCTCATCACATTACGATTTAGATCGATTTGGGTCATTTTTTCGGACTTCACCAAGACAATCGGACGTCATGATTGTGTCAGGAACGGTAACGAAGAAAATGGCACCTATTGTTCGGCGCCTATATGATCAAATGCCTGAACCGAAGTGGGTAATTGCGATGGGATCTTGTGCAACGGCCGGTGGTCCGTATGTGAATTCGTATGCTGTTGTGAAAGGTGTAGATCAAATTGTACCAGTTGATGTGTATATTCCTGGATGCCCTCCAAATCCTGCTGCTTTAATTTATGGAATTAATAAATTAAAAGAAAAAATTCGTTACGAGGCGAGGACGGGGAAGCAGGTGACGAATAAATGAGTGATCCAAATAAAGACTTAGAAAGTATGAAAAGAGAAGCAGCCCGTCATGCGAAAGAGGAAGCGCGAAAACGTCTTGCTGCGAAACATGGGGCGGAAATGTCTAAACTTGAAGGAGAACATCGAGAAAAAGAGAAAGCGCTACCAAAAGATAAGGGGATTAATGTAGAAGAAGCAAAGGCGAAAGCCGCAGCAGCCGCAAAAGCAAAAGCAGCGGTATTAGCGAAGCAAAAGCGAGAAGGATCAGAAGAAGTAACGGACGAAGAAAAAGCCAAAGCGAAGGCAAAGGYCGCAGCAGCCGCAAAAGCAAAAGCAGCGGTATTAGCGAARCAAAAGCGAGAAGGATCAGAAGAAGTAACGGACGARGAAAAAGTTAAAGCAAAGGCGAAAGCCGCAGCAGCCGCAAAAGCAAAAGCAGCGGTATTAGCGAAACAAAAGCGAGAAGGATCAGAAGAAGTAACGGAAGAGGAAAAAGTTAAAGCAAAGGCGAAAGCCGCAGCAGCCGCAAAAGCAAAAGCAAAAGCAGCGGTATTAGCGAAGCAAAAGCGAGAAGGATCAGAAGAAGTAACGGACGAAGAAAAAGCTAAAGCGAAGGCAAAGGCTGTAGCAGCTGCAAAAGTAAAAGCAGCAGCGTTAGCGAAGCAGAAAGCCTCACAAGGTGAGGGGGATTCTGGAGATGAGAAAGCAAAGGCAATTGCAGCCGCGAAAGCGAAAGCCGCTGCTGCGGCAAGGGCAAAGGGAGCTGTAAATAAGATAGAAGACGAACTGCAGCAGGAAGAACCATCAGTTAACCAACCATATTTAAATCGCTATGTGGAGATTGTTAAGGAGAGGATAGGAGAATATGCATTAGTAGATTCCTATATTAATAAGCTTTCAAAAGATGTTCCAACGCTTGTGGCGGAGCCTTCGAAATATTATGAAGTGATGGAATTAATGCGATTTCATGAGGGGCTTGCTTTTGATTATATGTCAGAGCTACATGCGACAGATTTTGTGACACATATGGAAGTATACGTTCATTTATTTTCATATGGAAAGAAACAGTCAGTAGCAGTGAAGGTAAAGCTGGATAGGGAAGCGCCGCAAGTAAAATCGGTGACGCCGCTTTGGAAAGGGGCAGATTGGCCGGAGCGTGAAACGTATGATTTGCTCGGTATTGTATTTGAAGGTCATCCTAATTTATCTCGCATTTTAATGCCGGATGATTGGGTGGGGTATCCGCTTAGGAAGGATTATGAACCGTATGATGTGGAGGTGTAGCTTGTGATCCGTACGGAAGAGATGCTCTTAAATGTAGGGCCGCAGCATCCGAGTACACATGGTGTGTTTCGGCTTGTAATTAAGATTGACGGGGAAATTATTAAAGAGGCTACACCGGTTATCGGATATTTGCATCGCGGAACAGAAAAGATAGCTGAGAGCTTGCAATATACACAAATTATCCCGTATACAGATCGAATGGACTATTTATCAGCAATGACGAATAATTACGTCCTTTGCCACGCTGTAGAGACGATGATGGATCTTGAGATTCCAGAGCGTGCTGAATATTTACGGATGCTTGCGATGGAGCTTGGGAGAGTTGCGAGCCATCTCGTCTGGTGGGGAACGAACCTGCTTGATATAGGAGCGGTTAGTCCATTTTTATATGCCTTTCGTGAACGAGAGATGATTATAAATTTATTAARTGAATTGTGCGGTGCAAGGCTTACTTTCAACTATATGAGAGTCGGYGGCGTGAAGTGGGATGCRCCAGACGGCTGGATTGAAAAGGTGAAAGAGTTTGTTCCGTATATGAGAGAGCAGTTGGAAGGGTATCACGACCTTGTTAGCGGAAATGAAATTTTCTTAAATCGTGTGAAAGGCGTTGGCGTATATAGCGCGGAAGAGGCGATCTCGTATTCTTTAAGCGGCGCAAATTTGCGGTGCACGGGAGTCCACTGGGATCTTCGCAAAGATGAGCCGTATTCTATTTATGATCGTTTTGATTTTGATATCCCTGTTGGGAGCACGGGAGATGCTTGGGACCGCTACGTTTGCCGGATGAAGGAAATTGAGGAGTCATTAAAAATTATTGAGCAAGCAGCCGAGCAGTTCCCGAAAGACGGCGCTGTGCTGGCGAAAGTGCCGAAAATTATTAAAGCACCTAAGGGAGAAGCGTTCGTCCGTATAGAGTCACCGCGGGGAGAGATTGGCTGTTATATTGCTAGTGATGGAAAGAAAGAGCCGTACCGCTTGAAATTTCGCAGACCGTCTTTTTATAATTTGCAAATCTTACCGAAGTTATTGAAAGGTGAAAACATCGCCAATTTAATTACGATTTTAGGTGGGGTGGATATTGTACTTGGGGAGGTTGACGGCTAATGATTGAGACGCTCTTACAATCACCTTCAAGCTGGACGAATTTCTTCATTTTTTTCGGATTAGCGGTGCTTCTATTATTTGCAGTCCTTGGCTTCGTTACATACGGTATTTTGGCAGAACGGAAAGTGATGGGATTTATGCAAGGGCGGATTGGACCAAACCAAGTTGGGGGCCGTTTCGGTTTACTCCAAACGGTAGCTGATGTTTTGAAATTATTATTAAAAGAAGATAGTATTCCGAAAGCTGCAGATAAACCGTTGTTTATATTAGCACCTGTTATTGCATTCGCACCAGCATTTATGGTGCTTGCGGTTATCCCGTTTACTGATAAATTTCAGTTCGCGGATATTGGCGTAGGGTTACTGTATTACATTGCTGTCTCTGGGATTACGACGATTGGAGTTGTAACTGGGGGATGGGCATCAAATAATAAATATTCCCTTTTAGGAGGGATGCGCGCAGCAGCGCAAATGATTTCTTATGAGATTCCACTTGTGATGAGTGTAATTGGCGTCGTTTTGTTAGCTGGTAGTCTTAACTTGAATGAAATTGTAGCGGCGCAGGAAAAGGTATGGTACATTTTCGCACAGCCAATCGGTTTCGTCATTTTCTTAATCGCGGCAGTTGCAGAGTTAAATAGGACACCGTTTGATTTACCCGAAGCGGAGTCAGAACTTGTTTCAGGATACCATACGGAATACTCAGGTTTTCGATGGGCGTTTTTCATGCTTTCAGAGTATGTGTATTTCTTCGGGATGTCATCTTTAATTACAGTACTCTTTTTAGGAGGCTGGAATCCAGTTATGTTCCTTGGGTTTATTCCAGGAGCCGTATGGTTTGCTTTGAAATTCAGCAGTGTGGTCTTTCTATTGATTTGGTTCCGCGTTACGTTCCCGCGCATAAGAGGTGACCAGTTAATGGAGTTTGGCTGGAAAGTATTATTACCAATCGCACTTGCAAATATTTTCTTAACGGCATTGATTAAGGAGCTATTCTTCTAATCTATAAAGGGGGTGCCAGTAAGAGATGAAAGGACTATTTAAAGGGTTAAAATATACGCTTAGTAATTTGAGTAAGAAAAAGGTGACGTATGATTATCCAAATCAACCGTTGCCATTACCAGACCGATTTCGAGGTATTCAAAAGTTTTATCCAGAGAAATGTATTGTTTGTAATCAGTGTTCCAATATTTGTCCGACAGATTGCATTCAATTAACAGGAAAAAAACATCCTGATCCTACGAAAAAAGGGAAAATTATCGACACGTATGATATTAATTTTGAAATTTGTATTCTTTGCGATTTATGTACAGAAGTTTGCCCGACAGAGGCGATTGTAATGACAAATAACTTTGAACTTGCAGAGTATTCACGTGATGATTTATTTAAAAATTTGCAGTGGCTTGACGAGAACGACGAGAACATCAGGAAGGAGAATAAAGCATGAACGGCGAGTTTGTAGCTTTCTTTATATTATCCTTGTCTGCGATTATCGGCGGCGTTCTTATGCTGAATTTAACGAAAGTAATGCATATGATGCTGGCCCTTGTGCTTACGTTCCTTAGCATTGCGGGTTTGTACTTTCTCTTATCAGCCGAATTTATCGGAGTGGCACAAATTTTACTTTACTCTGGTGCAATCACTATTATTATGATTTTTGGCATTATGTTAACGAAACATAACGCGGAAAATGAATCGCGCCTTACTCTTCGAAAATGGATTATCTTCTTTGCGGTTGTAGCATTTGGAGCAGTTATGTATTTCGCTGTTAATAGTATCGATTTTTCAAATCAAAGCACACAAGGAAGTTTACCTCTCCATGAAAATAACACACTTCAAATCGGTACACTTCTCTATTCAAAATATATTATTCCATTCGAATTAACCTCAGTTATTTTACTTGTAGCACTTGTAGGAGCGATTATCCTTGCGAAGAAGGATGAGGGAGAGGAGGATTCCCATGAGTAGCGTTCCGGCTTCTGCGTATTTAACACTTGCGATTATTTTGTTTTGCATCGGCTTATTTGGAGCTTTAACAAAGCGAAATACAGTAATTGTATTAGTTTGTATCGAATTGATGTTAAACGCCGCCAATTTAAATTTAGTAGCGTTTAGTAAATTAGGCTTGTTTCCGAATTTAACAGGACAAATCTTTTCGCTGTTTACGATGTCTGTAGCGGCAGCGGAGGCAGCGGTAGGTCTTGCAATTTTGATTGCTTTGTACCGTAATCGCCCGACAGTTCATGTAGATGAGATGGATACGCTCAAAGGATAGCATTGTGACCGAAAAGGGGGAAGGAAACAATGATCGATTATGCATGGCTCATACCGCTTTTCCCGCTTGTTTCGTTTTTGTTACTTATTGTGTTCGGGAAGAAAATTAGAGAGGGAAGTAGTGTACTAGGTATTTTCTTTACCTTTCTCTCCTTTATATCCGCGGTAGTGGTACTAATAGAACGRTTTTCATCMGRGKCAGTGAAGCATAAGTGGGTATGGCTTAGGGTAGGAGATATAGATATATCATTTGGTTTTGAAGTTACCGCATTAGGGGCTTTAATGTTGTTTATCGTTACRCTTGTGAGTTTTCTTGTACATGTGTACTCAAAAGGTTATATGAAAGGTGACACTAGATTACCAACCTTTTATGCATATTTAGGGCTCTTTACCTTTGCGATGCTTGGGCTAGTTATATCGACGAATTTATTACAGCTTTATATATTTTGGGAGTTAGTCGGCCTTGGTTCGTTTTTACTTATCGGTTTTTATTTCTTTAAAGAAGAAGCGAAGGCTGCTGCGAAAAAGGCTTTTATTATGACACGCATTGGGGATGTTGGGCTATTTGTTGGGATGATATTAATTTTTTGGCACGCAGGTAGTTTTGAATATGACGCGATTTTTAAAGCGATTCATACGGGCGACCTCTCTCCTTCTATGATTACAATAACGGCGATATTAATTTTTATCGGTGCGATGGGGAAATCGGGCCAGTTCCCGCTTCATACATGGTTGCCAGATGCAATGGAAGGACCGACGCCTGTTTCGGCGCTTATTCACGCGGCAACGATGGTTGCAGCCGGTGTATATTTAGTAGCAACGATGTTCCCGCTATTTTCAGCGAGTACGGTAGCGATGCAAACTGTTGCAATCGTTGGGGCTTTTACCGCAATCTTCGCGGCCTCTATCGGTCTTGTACAAACTGATATAAAGAGGGTTCTTGCTTATTCTACAGTTAGTCAGCTCGGTTATATGATGCTTGCGCTAGGCTCTGCTGGTTATGTAGCTGGCGTCTTTCATTTAACGACACACGCCTTTTTTAAAGCACTATTGTTCCTAGCTGCAGGGAGTGTAATTCACGCAGTCCATACGCAAAACATTAATAAAATGGGCGGTTTACAGAARAAGATGAAAGTAACCGCTGCGCTGTTTTTAATCGGTACACTTGCAATTAGTGGTGTTCCCCTCCTTTCCGGATTTTTTAGTAAAGATGAAATTTTAGCGGCGGCTTGGATGAATGGCAATTACTTTCTATTCGTTTTAGCAGTAATTGCGGCATTTCTAACAGCATTTTATATGTTCCGTCTATACTTTCTTGTCTTTACAGGGGAAACGAAGACGAAGGAAGAGGTGCACGAATCGCCTCGCACGATGACGTATCCGATGATTGTCCTTGGTGTYCTTGCGGTAGTGGCAGGTTATATAAATACACCGTGGTTCGGAACGTTTCTTGGGGATTGGCTTACGAAAGATATAGGATTCCAGGTGAAGGAAGTGCATGGACCTGTTTGGATTATGGTTGTTGCGACGCTCGTTTCATTTGCGGGAATTGCCCTCGCATATTTCATATATGGCAAGAAATCTATCTCTAGAGATTGGGCCGGCGGAGAAGGGACGTCTTTTTATAACCTTTTGAAAGAAAAATATTATGTGGATGAACTATACAATGCGACRGTRCTTCCTATTACGAAAGGAATCGCTCATGTGCTTCGCTTATTTGAAGTATACGTTGTAGAAGGAATCGCAGTTTTAATTGCTGGACTCGTTAAAGGTATGAGCGGCATCGGATCAAGGCTTCAAAACGGGAATGTACAAGTGTATGGAACTGTAACAGCAGTTTCGCTCGCAGTGCTCCTAATTATTTTGTTATATACGGGAGGGGATTTACGGTGAATGGATTGCTACTGACGTTCTTCATTTTTTCCCCACTTTTAGGAATTCTCTTGCTTTTATTAACGCCGAAACGAGAATCGCGTACAGTGCAGGCGCTTGGTTTATTCGGAACGGCGCTTCCATTTGGAATTGCTATCGTCCTTGCTTGTACATACGCTTCAGGAAAGAGCTTATCGATATTTGATGAAAAAGTGAAATGGATTAAATTTGGGGATTTCACAGCAGTGGACAAAAGGTGGTTTTCAATTTATTACGAGCTTGGTATTGATGGTTTATCGCTTGTAATGATGGTGCTCACAGCCCTTCTAGCGATGCTTGCAGCTATTGCGGCATTTTCTATTAAAAGAAATTTGAAAGCATTCTACATGCTGTTACTCATGCTAGAAATAGGGATGCTGGGTGTCTTCGCTGCTCAAAATTTAATGCTGTTCTTCATCTTCTTTGAAATTACGTTGCCGCCAATGTTTTTATTAATTGGTAAGTGGGGGAAATTGTCGAGTGAAAAGGCTGCATATAGTTATTTAATATATAACGGTATTGGATCAGCTATTTTACTTATCGTTTTCTCGGTTTTATTTGCGAAAACAGGTACGACAAATATTGCGGAGCTTAAAGAAATATTAACGAGTGTAGGTGCTGGGGGAGGAATGGTTGTCTCAAGTAGCGTACAGTTCGGCTTGTTTCTTGCCATAATGATTGCTTTTGCGATTAAACTCCCTGTGTTCCCTTTGCATCGCTGGATGGTCAATGTACACATAGAAGCGCATCCTGCTGTAGTTATGCTTCAYGCGGGGGTTTTGCTGAAGATTGGYGCGTACGGTATTGTTCGCTTCGGGAAAGGATTATTCCCAGAATATTTYCGTGATTTTGCAACGCTAATTGCGGTTTTAGGGGTAATTAATTTATTGTATGGGGCCTTTCTAGCACTCATCCAAACGGACTTTAGAAAGGTACTTGCTTACTCTAGTATTTCACATATGGGCATTGTATTAATGGGTCTTGCGGCGTTAAATGCACCAGGTACACAAGGGGCGCTGTTCCAAGTTGTATCTCACGGTTTAATTGCGGCCTTACTCTTCTTCTTGCTTGGCATTATTGAAGAGCGTTTCGGGACTTCGGATATTACAGCACTTGGTGGACTTGCAAAAAGTGTTCCGGTGCTTAGCGGTTTCTTCCTAGCGGGCGGTATGGCATCGCTTGGAATGCCAGGGATGTCCGGATTTATTAGCGAATTTCTTGCCTTTCTCGGTTTATTCCAAGGGAAACCGGTTATCGCCGCCGTCGGTGTAATTGGAATTATTTTAACCGCTGTATACGTATTAAGAGCGACACTTCAAGTGATATTTGGTAAGAAAGAATGGGAAGCGAAATTTGATATACACGGATGGGAGTACGTTCCTGTTATAGTGCTTATCGTTTGTATTATTGCAATTGGGGTAATGCCAGAACTACTAGGGGATCCACTTCAAACTACATTGAAAACATTGGGGGTGAAGTAGGATGGATATGAACACGTTACTTAGCTTATCATGGCATCTCATGGTACCAGAATTCATTATTCTCGGGGCAGCCATCCTTCTTTCCATATGTGATTTGTTTTTTAAGCTGAACCATAGGTACGTTGCGATTGGTGCAATTGCCGCTGCCTTGTTAGCGATAGTGTCATTAATGACGCTATATAGCGAACCGGCAGGAGATATTTTAAATGGATCGTTTGTACTAGATGGATTTTCAAAAGGATTTAAAACGTTGTTATTAGGCGGAGCAGCTCTCGTTTTATGTATGGCAATAAGCGATGACAAGAAGGAGCCTATTCAAGATAAAGGAGAATATTATTATTTGTTTTTAATGGCGCTTCTTGGAGCGATGTTCATGGCTTCTAGCGTTGATTTCATMACATTGTTCGTTGGTTTAGAGTTGCTTTCGCTTTCTTCCTATATTTTAGTAGGAATCCGAAAAAGAAACCGTGCATCGAATGAGGCTGCAATGAAATATGTCATTAACGGAGGAATTGGAACAGCAATTACACTCTTTGGAATGAGCTATTTATACGGTATTACAGGGTCGACCAACATAGTAGAAATGCAAAAGGCATTTACGCAAGGATTGGCCGGGGGCATTCAGTTATTGTTAGCTCTCGCATTTCTACTTTTGCTCGTTGGACTCTCATTCAAAATTGCAACAGTGCCATTTCATATGTGGGCACCAGATGTGTATGAGGGAGCGGCTACACCTGTCACTGCTTTTCTCGGAACGATTTCTAAAATTGCTGGTTTTCTACTCATTACGCGTTTGTTTCTTATGGTGTTTGCAGGTGTGGCAATCCAAGGAGACGCACAATCTTTGTACGGGCGTATGAGTATATACATTGCTGTATTAGCTAGTATTACGATGATTGTTGGGAACGTAGTAGCATTAAAGCAATACAACGTAAAACGTCTATTTGCCTATTCAGGTATCGCGCATGCTGGGTATTTGCTAGTCCCCCTTGTAGCGCTATCRCAGTTTACGATGGATAGTATGTGGTTTTATATGCTTGCATATATGCTTATGAATATAGGAGCATTTGCAAYCATCCACGGATTAATCTTACAAAATGATAAGGAAAAYATGACGATTTTTACAGGGTTATATAAGCGATCCCCATTTACAGCTATAGTGATGACGGTCTTTATTTTATCATTAGCTGGAATACCGGGGACAGCAGGTTTCATCGGGAAAATTCACATCTTTTTAGGGGCACTTCATGTTGAACCTGCTCATTACGTATTAGCTTCTATTATGATGGGGACAACAGTTGTTTCATTTGTATATTACTTCCGGATATTACAGCAAATGTTTTTCCGCACGGGAGAGACAGAAGAAAAGCTTCGGTTACCGTTAAATATAAAGATTGTCATGAGTCTTTGCGCAATTTCRATTGTAATACTAGGGATTATGCCGATGATTGGTTACAATTTCTTYTATGAAYATTTTCCATTAATGAARGATTTCTTCTTCTTRGGGAACGTGGTACAATAGTAAAAATAAAAGGTGTAGAGTCCGTACTCTACGCTTTTTATTTTGGAGTAACARCAAATGAAAACRWCTATAGGTATATGTTTTYYRASAGRAAATTACGATGTAAAATGTAAGATGCTTATTTGYGTKTGAAAAAGTGTGGCTYCTACTTATTTATGGTATCGTTTTTTACATTTTGCGTAAGTAGTAGCCAAGCAAAAAAAGGGGTCGATTTTTTGGCACATCTTTTAGGGCAACAAGCACTGATTGCCATTGTTTCGCATTTATTGTTTATTACCATTACGTGGTGGGCCTTACAAGGTATTCACATTGAGCGCTTAATGAAGTCTGGGAAAGTGATGCAGACGAGAGTGTTACTTATCCTAATTACAATTGCAATTGGGACATCTGTAAGTAACTTTTTCCTTGATTATTTAGGCTATTCAAAGAGTTTAACGTATTTAGTAAAGTAAGTGTATAGAACCTCATATCTCCGTTAACAATGGGGATAGGAGGGGATGAAATTGAAGTTTAAAGCCATTCTTATCGTTATCGTAAGTGTTGTTTTATTTTTGGTTGGATATAAAGAGATGAAACCTATAAGCGATGAACAGAAAATGGAGAGCATGATTGCAACTTTAGAGAAAAATGATGCAAAAGTAGAGCGGTGGTCATGGTTAGCGCGAGAAACGAAAACAATTTCTAATATACATACGTTTCAAAAATTGTTAAACGATGTGAAGGAAGAGGCAAACATCGAAAGTTGGGAATTAGAACAATCTCCAGATGGATATAAGGCTACATCCTATAAAAAATCTTCTTCACATGAAGAACGAATAGTAGTAACTTGGAGTAAGGAAAATACTAAAGAAAACACTTTTATTATTTTTGAAGTGAGCGGGGCGAAATGGGACCCGAAGTACGTTCAGAACATGGATAAAATTTTTAGTGAAAAACCTATAATTTACACTTGTGTTCAAGGTGTACTGAATGATAA
>NZ_JBFTMA010000055.1:0-14929 GCF_056396725.1 Bacillus sp. 05T31 | reverse complement strand
AAGTAAAGGTCACTATAACCATATTCACCTTCAAGGTACGCAATAGCYGGTAATACACGGCGTTGATCTTTYAAKATYGCTTCTGTCATTTCAACTAAAGAAGCTGCTGGTGCGTAATATGCACTACCGTTTCCTAATAAGCCTACAATCTCACCGCCACCTTTACGTGTACGTTCTACGATTGCTTCTAAACGCTCTTTTGGAATTAATGTTTCTAACGGAATGCCACCTGCATAGGAATAGCGTACAAGAGGTACCATATCGTCACCATGTCCACCAAGAACAAATCCTGTAATGTCTTTCACAGAAAGGTTTAACTCTTGTGAAATAAATGTACGGAAACGAGCTGTATCTAATACGCCCGATTGACCGATAACACGCTCTTTCGGGAATCCTGCTTCTTTAAATACAGAATATGTCATTGCATCAACTGGATTTGTTAATACAAGAATAATCGCATTTGGTGAATGTTTTGCAATGTCGCGCGTAATACTTTTCATAATTTTAGAGTTTGTTGCTACTAAGTCATCACGGCTCATACCAGGCTTACGCGCAATACCTGCTGTAATAACGACAACGTCAGAATCAGCAGTATCTGCGTAATCAGATGTACCAATAATGTTAGCATCAAAACCTTGTACTGGGCTCGCTTCTAACATATCTAACGCTTTCCCTTTTGTTGGATTTTCCAGCTGTGGAATGTCCACTAATACAACATCTGCAAGTTCTTTTTGTGCTAATAAGAATGCTGTTGTTGCTCCTGTAAATCCTGCACCGATGACTGAAACTTTCTTGCGTTTGATTGTCATAATTTACCCCCCGCTTTAATTATGCGTTTTTGATTATCGCTACATCCATGTTTTTAATAAGTTCATTAGCAAACTCAGAACATTTTACTTCTGTTGCACCTTCCATTAAGCGCGCGAAATCATAAGTTACTACTTTTGATTCAATTGTTTTCTCAACTGAATCAGTTACTAAATTCGCAGCTTCGTTCCATCCTAAGTGCTCTAATAATAATACACCTGAAAGAAGAACTGAAGATGGGTTTACTTTATCTAAACCTGCATATTTTGGAGCTGTACCATGTGTAGCTTCAAAGATAGCATGTCCAGTCACATAGTTAATGTTTGCACCAGGTGCAATACCAATTCCACCTACTTGTGCAGCAAGTGCATCAGAGATGTAGTCTCCATTTAAGTTCATTGTTGCAACAACATCGAACTCACGTGGACGAGTTAAAATTTGTTGTAAGAAGATATCTGCAATAGAATCTTTTACGATGATTTTCCCAGCCACTTCTGCGTCTGCCATCGCTTTATTCGCTGCATCTTTACCATCTTTTTCAACGATACGATCATATTCAGCCCAAGTAAATACTTTGTCGCCGAATTCTTGTTCCGCTACTTCGTAACCCCAGTTTTTGAAAGCACCTTCTGTAAATTTCATAATGTTTCCTTTATGAACTAATGTAACAGAAGAGCGTTTTTCGTTAATTGCATATTGAATTGCAGCGCGAACAAGACGCTTTGTCCCTTCCTCTGAAATTGGTTTAATACCAATCCCTGATGTTTCTGGGAAGCGGATTTTATTAACACCCATTGCTTCTTTTAAGAAAGCAAGAACTTTTTCTGCTTCTGGAGAACCTTGTGCATATTCAATTCCAGCGTAAATGTCTTCTGTATTTTCACGGAAAATAACCATATCAGTATCTTCCGGACGTTTTACAGGTGAAGGAACACCTTCAAAGTAACGAACTGGACGTAGACATACATATAAATCTAATTCTTGACGAAGCGCAACGTTTAGAGAACGAATACCACCACCAACTGGAGTTGTAAGTGGACCTTTAATTGCGATTAAATATTCACGAATTAAATTTAAAGTCTCTTCTGGTAACCACTCGCCTATTTGGTTGAATGCTTTTTCCCCTGCAAGCACTTCTTTCCAAACGATTTTCTTCTCACCATCATAAGCTTTTTCAACTGCTGCTTCTATTACGCGAGATGCTGCAGCCCAAATATCAGGACCAATTCCATCTCCTTCGATAAATGGAATAATCGGATTGTTTGGTACATTCATAACACCATTAGTTACAGTAATTTTTTCACCTGTCGTCAATGTGATAACCCCCATGTTTGAAATTTCATATGTATGAAACTGAGGGAATAACCCCTCAGTTCAAACCGTTAGTCAAATTTAAATATTCTAATCATTACATCTTCCCAAAAAAATCAGACTTTTGAAAGCGTATTTTCACTATCAAAATAGTGTTTTTCGCTTATCGTTGCGCTAGCGGAACGTACACTTGATGTGTCGGTCCATCATAATCAGCACGCGGACGGATTAAACGGTTGTTTTCATATTGTTCTAGAATATGAGCTAACCAGCCTGACATACGGCTAATTGCAAAGATAGGTGTAAATAAGTCATGGTCAATTCCTAAACAATGGTATACAGAAGCTGAATAGAAATCAACATTTGGTGGAAGACCTTTTTCTTTTGTTACAATGTCTTCAATTTTGATAGACATATTATACCATTTGTCTTCTCCTAAAAGCACGCATAATCTCTTAGACATTTCGCGTAAGTGTTTCGCGCGTGGATCACCATGCTCATATACGCGATGACCAAATCCCATAATTTTCACTTTATTTTGAAGAGCATTATGAATATATGATTCTACATTTTCTTCTTCGCCAATTTCAGTTAACATCTTCATTACATTTTCATTTGCCCCGCCGTGAAGAGGACCTTTTAATCATCTAACCCTTTACGAATTCTTGCATAAGCCGCAATTAAAGTTCCGACTTGAGCCTGTAATTTAACCGCTTTCAAATAATTAGACTTTCCATCCATTATTTCAGCGCTCTCATCATATAATGATAGCATGGAAATCGCAGTTCGTAAAACCGACATCGGGTGCGCGATTTTTAAATCTACTTGTTTCAAATATGTTAAAATCTCACCTGGTACTTTATAGTATTCAGATACTGTTCCACTAAATTCCGCTAGTTCTTTTTCGTTAGGAAGCTTGCGGTGCCATAATAAGTACACTACCTCTTCGAACGTAGCATTCTCAGCTAAATCATCAATATTATACCCAACATAAGTTAATGTATCATCAATAATAGAGCTCACAGATGATGTTGTTGCTACTACCCCTTCTAAACCTCGAATAACAGTCATGACATTCTCTCCTTTTCCTGAAAATTCTCCCAACCTTGCTCCTTATATCTATTTGCTCCCCTTATAAATTATGAACGCTCGTTCACTCTTTAGGCAAGCAAAATGCACGTTCATGCAAATTTATTGCGATGTTCCCCTCTTATTGTCCATTGCTTACATGGAAAGCATGAGCGTGAATGTCTCCCCGAATCCTCACGCTCAGAACAACAAGTTAGTGAGGAAAATGAATTCCGAAGAGTTTATGATAAAAACAACATAAAACAATATCATTATAAAATTGTTTTATGTTGTTTTTATTTTATCTGGTGTAAAGTCTCTGCTGTTATGTAACTTTTCAAAGTTTCTAATCCTATTATAAACAATTATCTGACTTTTGTGAACAGAAAGAATTCAAAAATTTTATATTACTATAAAATTCCTTATTTAAACATCTGTATAATACTCATAACTGCGTAGGCAATTCCAGCCCCAATTAATGGACCTACAGCGACTCCATTAAATAAAGCTACAGCTATAATTGTCCCAAAAACAAGTGCGGTTGTAATATGTGGGTCCGTCGTCAATAATTGTACGCCGCCTTTCGCTAACAAAGCGACCGCCACACCTGAGGCTAAAGCAATCCATGCATAATACGATTTCGCTGCTTCTCCGAGTTGTTTAAAGCCTATTTCCCCTGTCGCAATCGGTACGAGCACTGCTATTGTAATGACTGTTACACCAAGGTTAATCCCTTTCGTTTGTAGATAAGGAAAGACTTTATCTCCTAAAAACGTAAATTTCAATAAGAATAACACTCCAATAGCTACAGTAAGCGATTGGTTTTTAGCAATAAGTCCTATAATAAGTAGTATGAATAAAAATAACGTTGACTGACTAATCATGTTTGCACTTCCTTTCTGAAAATAATGAACTCRCTTCCAAACAAAAATACCTTTAAACYTATCGTTATACATGCTATATCGATGTATATGCAACAATAACCACTTCATTTTTTTCATATTTTAAAATGACAAACTGAAACTCTAACCATCAAAAATTTAAGCATGTATACATTTTTAAAAACGGTCGTCTCTCCTTTCTTTTCTATTAAGAAACAGGTAAAATAAAAAGAAGAGAAAATGAAGTTTTTACCATATAGTAGAAGCATCAACACCAAGCTTTTCCGGTCACTCATATATTGAAAAAGCAGGAAAAATCCATCATTCCACTATAACATAAAGTGAAACTTTGATCAGTGAATCTCACTAGTTATAAGTTGAACGAATTAGGATAATCCAAATTGGAATGGGAGGTATACATCTTTGAACCGAAACTTACTATATATGATATTACGACTCATGTTTGTCATTGTAGCAACGGTAGTTGGGTTCTATGCATTGCTGTACATGTCAGGCCTTATCTACCCTTTTATTATCGCTTTTGCATTCGCTTATTTGATTAATCCTGTCGTCAATTTCCTTAATCAAAAACTACAATTCCCTCGCGCATTAGCGGTACTCGTTAGCTTAATTCTCGTATTCGGAGCTATCGTTGGACTTGTTACATACCTTGTAACTGAAGCAATATCTGCCACAACGTACTTACTACAAATTGTTACAGTTAAGTTTCCAGATATCGTTGCATTCGCCCAACAATTTGCACTTAATCATATTATGCCTCTCTATGATGATTTAATCTCTAAATTTAATCATCTCGGAGAACCACAGCGATACACTATTACACAAAACATTCAAAACTTAGGCACCGAAGCAACGACACAAATGAAAGAACTTTTAACCGCCATTATAAGTGGGTTAACAAATTTCATTAGTGCATTACCAACAACTTTAACTGTCCTTGTCTTCGTCTTATTAGCCACCTTCTTCATTAGTTACGATTGGCACCGTCTTGCTCATAAAGTAAGAAAACTTCTACCTAATCGTTTGCATGGATACGGAAAAACTATTTTTGTCGATTTAAGAAAAGCTTTGTTTGGTTTTGTTAAAGCGCAACTTACACTCGTATCTATGACAACTATCATTGTACTAATCGGCCTTTTAATATTACGCGTGCCATACGCAATTACTATCGCGATTATTACAGGGGTTGTAGATTTACTCCCGTATTTAGGAACTGGAGCCGTCTTCGTTCCTTGGGTTATATACGTATTTTTCACAGGCGATACTGCATTCGCCATCGGTCTTCTCATCCTATACATCGTCGTGATTGTCCAAAGACAAATCATGGAGCCAAAAGTACTTTCATCTAATATTGGACTAGATCCATTAGCGACACTCATCGCTCTATTTGTCGGCTTTAAGCTCTTTGGTTTTTTAGGATTAATCATCGGTCCAGTCATATTAGTACTACTTAATACATTACACAAAGCTCATGTATTCCACGACTTATGGAAATTCATTAAGGGTTCACCATCAAAATAATATTTCCTAATTCATACACAATAAAAAATTAACTGTAATCAGTGGGAAATTCCCACTGATTATTCACTGTACTTTTTTGTACTACCTACATCTATAAGAGAATTTCCTAAAAAAGGATAATCCTCTTATTTTTTTGCATAAAAACGCATATTTTAGGGCAAAAAATACATTTTTATTCTATATACTTTATAATTATTACTTACATTTATTGCTTTTTATGTAAATGAATAAATATACAAAACAAGGCAGATGAACCCTTTAATCAGTAATTTTTCTTTTCCTGTCTAACTTCTGCTCACTAGTCGAATCTTACTACAAGCAAAAAACATCATCCTAACGTAACACTTTTCATTCACAAGAACCCTCTGCATCCTATCATTTAATAACTAACAAAAATCCAACCCGAGCAGGAAGCTAACAATTGACTATAAATAGCAAATAAAAAAATAACGCGTAGATCGCTATAATCTACGCGTTACTTCTGAACAATAATAGTAGTTCTCTTTCTAAATTTCCAATCAATCCACTTCATAACAGCCGGCTTCAATAAAGCCCTCGTTATAGGAACAACAAAGATAAAACCTATTATATCCGTCACATATCCAGGCAGTACTAAAAGAATACCTCCTACGAATATAAAAATACCATCTAGAACCGCATCACCCGGCATTTCTCCTCTATTTAACCTAAATTGAATCTCTCTAAGTACTTTAAACCCTTGTCGTTTCGCCAAATATACACCCACAATACCCGTAAATACAATCATAGCGAACGTAGACCATAAACCTATTACATGACTCGATCCTATTAACACCGTAATCTCAATCGCCGGCACTAAAATAAGTAAGAACAGTAACCACTTCATAGCTCGCACTCCTTCATATTTCATTTAAAAGGTTTGAAAGTACCACCCTTGCAAACCCCCTTATAAGCCCCTTAAAACGCTCATACAAGCTTCACAAAGGACAAACAACCCTCTCCACTAAACATTATACTAAACGTTTTTCAAAGCGATTTCAGGTATTTAAAGCTATCTCTATCCTTTTTTGTGTAAAAAAAAGAGAAGGACTCCGATCCTTCTCTCCGTATTACTTCTTATAGCACTTCCGCATGTCCATTATAAACAATTCCGCGTGCTGCATCAACTGTTACTTCTTGGCCATTTTTTAAAGTTGTTGTTACGCCGTTTACACCAACGATAACAGGAATACCGATTGATACACCTACAACAGCTGCATGGCTTGTTAGACCGCCTTCTTCTACAACTAGAGCAGCAGCTTTTTCAATTGCAGGAATCATATCTTTATCTGTGCTTGTCGTAACAAGGATATCACCTTTGTTTACGTTCGCTACAGCTTCAGCAGCTGTTTTCGCTACAACTACTTTACCTTTTGCAGATTTACGACCGATTCCTTGCCCTTTAGCAACTTTTTCACCAACAACGTGGATTTTCATTAAGTTTGTTGTACCAGTTTCAGCAACTGGAACACCAGCAGTGATTACTACAGTGTCTCCAAGTCCGATTAGACCTGCATCCATACCTGTTTGAATTGCTGTATCTAACATTTCGTCAGTAGAAGCTGCACGTTTYYCAGMCATAAAYGCTTGWACACCCCAAACAAGTGCAAGACGACGTCCTACTTGCTCGTCAGATGTTACAGCTACGATTGGAGATTTTGGACGGTATTTAGAGATCATTTTCGCAGTATGTCCACTTTCTGTTGGAGCTACGATTGCAGCTACATCAAGAGCAAGTGCTGTGTGCGCAACAGATTGGCTAATTGCATCTGTAATTGTTGGTGTGAACTCTTTAATACGTTTTTTGAACATATCTTCATATTGTAATGATTTTTCAACACGTACCGCAATGTTAGCCATCATTGTTACTGATTCTACTGGGTATTGACCCGCTGCAGTTTCACCTGAAAGCATGATTGCATCTGTTCCATCAAAGATTGCGTTTGCTACGTCACTTGCTTCCGCACGAGTTGGACGTGGGTTACGTTGCATAGAATCTAACATTTGTGTTGCAGTAATAACTGGTTTGCCTAATACGTTACATTTTTTGATTAGACGTTTTTGTACTAATGGTACTTCTTCTGGTGGAATTTCTACACCCATATCACCACGAGCAACCATTAAACCGTCAGAAACTTCTAAGATTGAATCGATGTTGTCGATACCTTCTTGGTTTTCGATTTTTGGTACGATTTGGATGTATTGAGCGTTATGCCCTTCTAATAATTCACGAATTTCTAATACATCAGATGCTTTACGTACGAAAGATGCTGCGATGAAATCAACTTTTTGCTCGATACCGAAAACGATATCTTGCACGTCTTTTTCAGTGATACCTGGAAGCTTAATGCTTACGTTTGGTACGTTAACACCTTTTTTATTTTTTACAGTTCCGCTGTTTAATACTTTTGTACGGATGTTTCCGTCAGCTTTCTCGATTACTTCTAGTTCGATAAGACCGTCATCGATTAGAATACGAGAGCCTGGATCAACATCATCATAAAGACCAGCATAAGATACAGAGAACTTCTCTGCAGTTCCTAATACTTGTTCAGTAGAAAGAATTACTTCTGCACCTGTTACAAGCTCAGCTTGTCCGTCTACGAAGTCATGTGTACGGATTTCTGGACCTTTTGTATCAAGTAAAATACCAACTGTTTTACCAGTTTTCTTTGAAGCTTCACGAATATTTTTAATACGAGCTCCATGCTCTTCATGGCTACCATGAGAGAAGTTTAAACGAGCAACGTTCATACCCGCTTCCATTAATTGCTCTAATTTCTCAATACTTTCACTAGCAGGACCTATAGTACATACAATTTTAGTTTTACGCATATTGCACCTCCGAAAATTATGAAACCGTTCCCAAATACAAGGCATTAAGCCGATTAGATAGATAATTCTTTAGATAATTGATACATATCTTTATCGATTGTATGCTTTTGAGCTAACGCTTCGATAATGTCATGATCAACCAGTTTATTATTTTGAATACCAACACAACGTCCRCCATTACCAGCAATTAAYAATTCAACTGCTCTTGCGCCAAGACGACTAGCTAATACACGGTCTTGTGCACTTGGTGATCCACCACGTTGTACGTGACCTAATACAGTTACACGAGTATCAAAGCTTGTTGCTTCTTCAATGTGCTTACCAATGTCAATTGCACTTCCAACACCTTCAGCTACAACGATAATACTGTGCTTTTTACCACGTTCACTACCGCGTTTCAGACGAGCGATAACATCTTCCATGTCATACTTTTCTTCTGGAATTAAGATAGTTTCTGCACCATCAGCTAAACCAGCCCATAATGCGATATCTCCAGCGTGACGTCCCATTACTTCGATAACATATGTACGTTCATGAGATGTAGCTGTATCACGGATTTTATCAATTGCATCGATAACAGTATTTAAAGCTGTATCAAAACCAATTGTGAAGTCTGTTCCAGGGATATCATTGTCGATTGTACCTGGTACACCTACACATGGGAATCCTTGCTCAGTTAATTTTTTTGCGCCTTGGTACGAACCATCTCCACCAATAACGACAAGTCCTTCAATACCATGTTTCTTTAATTGCTCGATTCCTTTTAGTCGTACTTCTGGGTCTTTAAACTCAGGACATCTTGCTGTATATAATTTTGTACCACCACGGTGGATAATATCGCCAACAGAACCAAGTTCTAATTTTTCAATATGACCAGAAATTAAACCAGCGTATCCATGGTAAATACCATATACTTCAATATCATGGAAAATCGCTTTACGAACAACTGCACGAATGGCAGCATTCATACCAGGTGAATCTCCACCACTTGTTAATACACCAATACGTTTCATTTGTACTCACCTCATAAAGATTATTTGCCTTATAATAAAATAACACGAAAAAATACAAAAACACAATGGAGAAGATGTGTCTTTTCATAATAAAAACGTGCATTCGCGAAGAGGAACGCACGCTTTTCTTATTTTATCCCAATGGAAGCGTTTGAAAACGAAACTTGCCCAATTTTCATATATTTTTCATAACGTTTTTCGATTAATTCATCTTTCGAAATTCCGCTTAATTGTTCAAAAGTTTTCTTAAGCATTAAATCTATATTTTCTGATTGTTTCAAAACATTACGATGTGCTCCGCCTTTTGCCTCTGGAATAATTTCGTCAATTACACCTAATTCTTTCAAATCTAATGCTGTAATTTTCATCGCTTCTGCAGCTTCTTTTGCTTTACCAGCATCTTTCCAAAGAATCGCCGCCGCACCCTCTGGTGTAATAACAGAATAAGTGGAATTTTCCAGCATATGAATGTAATCTCCTACTCCAAGACCTAACGCACCACCGCTACCACCTTCACCGATAACGATACAAATAACAGGTACAGTTAAACCCGCCATTTCAAATAAATTACGGGCAATTGCCTCACTTTGTCCACGTTCTTCAGCTGCTTTACCAGGATAAGCTCCCTTCGTATCGATGAAACAAATAATGGGACGATTAAACTTTTCCGCTTGTTTCATTAGACGCAGTGCTTTTCGATATCCTTCTGGATGAGGCATCCCAAAATTACGACGAATATTTTCTTTCGTATCTTTTCCGCGTTGGTGCCCAATTACAGTTACGGGCATCCCCTTATATTTCGCAATGCCGCCGACAATCGCTGCATCGTCGCCAAATAGGCGATCTCCATGACATTCAAAAAAATTAGTAAATAAGTGCTCAATATAATCGAGCGTTGTCGGTCGTTCTGCATGACGAGCAATTTGAACACGGTCCCATACTTTCATATTGCCGTATATATCTTCCTCTAGTTTTTCTAGCTTGTCTTCCAAAATACGAATCTCCTCACTGAARTCCATCTGGCTGTTTTTCGTATAGTCTTTCAGTTCACGAATCTTATTTCTTAGCTCAACAACTGGTTTCTCAAATTCTAGCTCTGCCATACAGCCATTTCCCCCCCTTGATGAACTTCTAAAATCTTACGGAGTGATTCTCTCATATCATCACGATGCACCACCGCATCTAATTGACCGTGCTCTAGTAAAAATTCTGCCGTTTGGAAATCTTCCGGYAGTTTCTCACGCACTGTTTGTTCAATTACGCGTCTACCAGCAAATCCGATAAGTGCACCTGGCTCTGCAAGATTGTAATCACCAAGTGAAGCGAAACTCGCTGAAACCCCGCCCGTCGTTGGGTGAGTCATAACAGAAATAAATAACCCTCCTGCATTACTATGCTTTTTCAAAGCTACGCTTGTTTTTGCCATTTGCATTAAACTTAATATCCCTTCTTGCATACGAGCACCACCCGACGCAGTAAAGATAATAAATGGAACTTGTAAGTCGTATGCCTTTTCAACCGCACGGGCAATTTTCTCTCCTACAACAGAGCCCATGCTGCCCATTCGAAAACGAGAATCCATTACTGCAACAACAACAAGCATGTCATCAATTGTTCCTTCACCAGTTACAACCGCTTCATTCAATTTAGTCTTCTTACGATCGTTTTCTAGTTTCTCTTCATATCCCGGAAACTCAAGTGGATTTAGTGAAACCATCTCTTTGTCATACTCACGAAATGAACCTTCGTCCAATATACTATCAAGGCGTTCCCATGCATTCATCGGATGATGATATCCACAATTCACGCATACTTTTAAATTTTTAAGAAGCTCTTTCGTATACATGATTTTTTTACATTTCGGACATTTTGTCATAACGCCATCTGGTACATCTTTTCGTACTTGTTCTGAAGGTATTGCAGCGTACTTTTTCTTTTTCACGAATAAATCTCTTAGCACAATTTGACCCCCTTCGTTGAGAGCTAAGGTTAGCGTAAGAAGAAAATGGGGCCAACACCAATGTTTGATGTTAGCCTTATCTTCTCAATCTGTCTAATAACCTCTCTCTTTACGTTTAACTTTAACCGCTATGCGGTAGAATGTTTGTCATAACGTGTCATGGTCATTTCGACAAATTTTATACATTACGAGTGAAACTGTATATTCTCTACTAATTCATCGTAAATTTTTAACGCATCATTTTCTTGTTTCACTTCCAAAGTAGCATAAAGCTTTCTATACATTTCGATAGAATCTCCTGAAACTTCACAAGAAAGAGTTGCAACGTAATCATTTACGATCATCCAAATGCGATAGAGTAAATAATTATCGAATTGTTCAATAAGTGTTTTAAAGAACGCTTGATGAAGCACCGGAATTGAGCTTTCGTTTTCTTCAAGCACTTGGTGTAATTTACTTAGTACTTCAGAAAACGTTTCTTTCGGTAAATTACATACAAGTCGAATCATATCTTTCTCAAGCAATCGTTTTGTTTGTAATAAATCACGAATTGTTTTCTCATCTTGCAGCAAGAACGGAGCAATTAATTGTACAAGACCGTTATCGTAAAAGTTTCGAATAAACGTTCCCTCACCACGTCTCGTTTCAATTAATCCTACCAGTTCTAACGCACGTAATGCTTCTCTTACAGAGGAACGTCCAACATTTAAGCGTGAACTTAACTCACGCTCAGATGGCAAACGATCCCCTGCTACTAAACAATCCTCTTCCATAATGGAACGGATTTTTTTTACAATTTCGAGATATACTTTTGTATTTGATGATGTCAATGGAAATTCCTCGCTTATTCTTTACCAATCAGCGCTAATTGTTTTGTTTTCTCAGCGACTTCATTTGGATCTACTTGACGGCGAGCTACTCCTGTCTCCATTGCTGCTTTCGCAACGTAAGCCGCTACTTGAGGCGCTACACGCGCGTCAAATGGTGCTGGAATGATATGATCTGCATTCAACTCATCCTCTGATACAAGCTCTGCAATGGCCTGTACAGCTGCCATCTTCATTTCTTCATTAATTTGTGTCGCATGTACATCAAGTGCACCGCGGAAAATCCCTGGGAACGCTAGTACATTATTTACTTGGTTCGGGAAGTCAGAACGACCTGTTCCAACAACAGCTGCGCCCGCTGCTTTTGCCAATTCTGGCATAATTTCTGGAACCGGATTCGCCATTGCAAAAATAATTGCATCGTCATTCATTGTACGAACCATCTCTTCAGTTAATGCACCCGCTGCAGATACACCAATGAATACGTCCGCACCTTGTAAAACGTCAGCTAAAGAACCTTCTATACGACTCTTATTTGTATATTTTGCAACTTCATCTTTCACCGRATTCATACCGACAGGACGACCTTCATAGATTGCACCTTTACGGTCACACATAATAACGTCACGTACACCATAGCGATATAAAAGTTTAATGATTGCAATACCTGCTGCACCTGCACCATTTGCGACAACTTTAATGTCAGACATTTTCTTTCCAACTAACTTCAGCGCGTTCACAAGGCCTGCTACTGTTACGATAGCTGTTCCGTGTTGATCATCATGGAATATTGGAATGTTTGTCTCTTTTTTCAAACGTTCTTCAATAACGAAGCAGTTTGGTGCTGCGATGTCTTCTAAGTTTACACCGCCAAAAGTTGGCTCCATTAATTTTACAGTTTCAACAATTTTATCTACATCGTTTGTATTTAAGGCAATTGGGAATGCATCTACACCAGCAAAGCTCTTGAATAATACAGCTTTACCTTCCATTACTGGAAGAGATGCTTCAGGTCCAATGTTACCAAGACCAAGTACAGCTGTTCCATCTGTCACAACTGCTACCATATTTCCCTTCATTGTATATTCATATACCTTACTTTTATCGTCATAAATTTCTTTACAAGGCTCTGCAACCCCTGGAGAATATGCAAGACTTAAATCTTTTGCATTTTCTACTTTTACTTTTGATACAGTTTCTAATTTTCCTTGATGCACTTTATGCATGTGAAGTGCTTCTTCACGAAGTGTTGACAAACTATCCACTCTCCTCAAATTATGCTTGCTGATATCAATTTCTCCAAGTGGTCTGACCACGAACACTACTACTATAATAATCGAAGTGTAGGGAAATTGTCCATTATATTTTCACAACGACATTTTCGTCACCGACAATTTCACGAAGTGCTCCTAGACATTCTTCACTTGGATGAATCGATAAACTTCGAGATAATTGTACCATTTTATGTTCTTTTTCATAATAAATTAGTACTTTCGTAAAACCTGAATAATCAAACAATACTTTCGTAACTTGATTTACAAGCTTTTTTTCATATTGAGACGGCAATTTCACGTAAACAGACGCTTCTTTCATTCCTTCATAAACATCCATTTCTTCTAGCGGATATAGTCCATTCACGATCCATTGCAACTTATGATTTCTTTGCTCGATCGTACCATCAACTAAAACGATTGCACCTTCTTGTAACCTGTCCGAAAAATGTATATACGTTTCTGGAAAAATAACGGCTTCCATTTCATCATTTTGATCACAGAATGTAATAAACGCCATCTTTTGCAACTTTTTCGTACGAATAACTTTCACACTTGTTATATATACGATCGCTCTTTGTACTTTTTTCTTATGTCGCATCGCCTGAGCAAGAGATGGAATTTCTAATTCTTTTCCTAACTCCGCATACTGCGCTGTCGGATAGCTAGATAAATAAAAACCGAGTGCTTCCTTCTCTTTATTTAACTGTTCAATAAAGGATAGCTCTTCTCCTTGTACGTATTTTGATTTCGGAACAGCATCCCCTAAATCAAAATCACGTGCAAGATTTGCATACTCCAACGCTCCTTTAAGACTTCTCCATAACGTCGTCCTCGAAACACCAAAACCGTCAAAACAACCAGACCAGACAAACGCTTCTAAATTTCGCTCTGTTACAAATTTTGATGGCATACGAAGACAAAACTCAAATAAATCTTCGAACATTTTTTCCTCTCGTTCTTCGAGTAATGCCGTCACGGTAGCCATTCCGATATTCCGAATCGAAAGTAAACTATATCGAATCGCATTCCCTTCTATTTGGAAGTTGTAACCACTTCTCTGAAGAGACGGCGGTAAAACGTGAAAACCTTTYCGCTTCGTTTCTCGTACATACTGCACAATCTTATCTTCATTTCCAATTGCACTTGATAATAACGCAGTCATAAATTCCAGCGTATAATTTGCTTTTAAATATGCAAGCTGATATCCGATCATACTGTAAGCTACAGCGTGACTTCGGTTAAAACCGTAATCCGCAAATCTTACAATTAAATCATAAATTTGTTCTGAAGATGTCTCATCGTATCCGTTTTCCAAACAACCTTGAACAAAATGCTTACGTTCTTGATCTAAAATATCACGATTTTTTTTACTCACTGCACGGCGCAGCAAATC
>NZ_JBFTMA010000054.1:0-12312 GCF_056396725.1 Bacillus sp. 05T31 | reverse complement strand
GTATTGCAATTGGTGGATATGATAGTCAGCAAGGATATGCAGAAAATAACACAATTACGAACAATGTAATTACCAATAACCAAATCTATGCAAGTAATAGCCGTATTTTTATTAGCAATAATTTCAATAAAAACACTGGAAACAAACTGGATTACAATCATTACTATGGTGAATTCGATCAAACTAATGGCTTATGGCAATGGAAAGGAAAAACGTATAAAGGATTTTCATCTTATCAGGCAGGTATGAATCAAGAAGGAAATGAACAACATAGTGTATTTAGCAAAATATCCCCTTCTTTCAAATAAATTTTAAAATAAAACAAATCTACTAAACCAGCTTTATCTTAGCTCATTCCCCTTCCCTCTCCTATAAAAGTTAAAGAAAAATGAAAAGTCGTAAAGACTCTGTATTGATGATTCTATAAGTAAAGAGGTGATCTATAATATTTAGTAAGCCGCGATTAATTCCTCTTAATATGAAGGGTTCACGCCCCTTGAAGAAGAAGTCTTGTTGGCTAAAATGATAAAAAGGCTCAAGGAAGTATCAAGATAGTAATTACCGATGATAGTAAAAGTAAATCTGAACAGATTGAAGAATCCACTACAAAAAAGCTAACGAAGCAAAAATAAACAAAATATAGATTTGAATTATATTTCTCAACAACCCAAATTACTTAATCTGATAAAATAATAATCGGGTTGGCATCCAATACCATATTACGATGGTTCCAGTCGCAGGAAGGCACCTTAGGGTGTCTTTTCTTTTGTTTGAAACACATTCTGGCAAAATTCCTGTATCTTTGTTGATTTACGACTCACATAAACCAACAAACTTCGTATATATAATTTGTTACCCTAAATGGGTTGACAATACGAACAGTTATAGGAGGATTTTGTGAATGGTAAAAACAGCATGTGTAAGTATGATTACTGGCATTCTTTTAATATGTTCAACAGGATGTGCCACTCAAACTGATTCCATTACAACTAAAACTCAATCAGTAGATGATGGCACATATACAACAAAAGAGCTCACAGACACATTTCCTGTAGGAACACCCATAACTACTTACATTCGAAAAGAAGAAAAACTGAACGTAAAACTTCTCACCAGTATTACACTTACAGATGGTGACGTCGGTAGAGTTTTGGAAGCAACAGATGGTTTTGTTGTTGTATGTGGGAATGAAAAAGGAGTTTTTGATGTATTAATATTTAAAACCATAGAAGATGTAAAGAAATATGAACAGAGTTTAGCACGATAATTAATATCCTTCTTATGCCTTTTACACAGAAATTGTCCTCTATCTCTTGCTATGGCTTTTCCTATGTACAGTATAATTGCATCATGAGTAATCACACGTTATAATAGTCACCTAATTACATATGAAGAGGTGCAGAAAATGAATAAAACAGAATTAACAAAAGTAGTAGCAGAAAAAGCTGAACTTACACAAAAAGATGCTGCTGCAGCAACACAAGCGTTATTAGATACAATAACAAATGCGTTAGCAAATGGAGATAAAGTACAGATTCTTGGTTTTGGTACATTTGAAGTACGTGAAAGATCTGCACGTACAGGACGTAACCCACAAACAGGTGAAGAAATGCAAATCGCGGCTTCAAAAGCACCTGCTTTTAAAGCTGGAAAAGAATTAAAAGAGGCAGTGAAATAATTATACATATTGAAAAGGGTTTGATATTCATATCAAGACCCTTTCAATATCCTTTTTATTCATAAATCAAAAAAGTATCATCCAACATATATTAGATGATACCTCCTTTCCCACCTACTCACTGGGCTGTGACCCTTCACGCTCCTTGAGGAAGGAGTCTTCTTGGCAAAAATGATAAAAAGAAACATATACCTGCAGAAAATAAGAGGTTATGTTTCTTTTTTGATATAGTGTGTAAGATATACAAAATTAGAGTATATCTAATACAAATATTCATTGATTTGTATTACCTTTTCCTCATTTGGCATTAGAAATTGAAATGGAAGAGAATAGATTTGGAATGCTATTCTCAAAAGCTAATGTAAAGGAAGGGATTAGTTCATGTATTCTTTCTTGCAGTGATCTCTTATCTACTTCTCCAAGTTCGTTCAAAAGTTCATTCCCTTCCGAAGTCTCATCCTCAGTGATTAACATGCTTAACATATCTGAGTTAATGATTTCATGAGGCGAATAAACTAGCCCATTCATCATTATATATTTTTGGAGCATGATAGAATTACCATCCCTTGCTTGCTTTAAAGCTTGTTTAAGATATAAATCAAAATATTTCTGTGTAAATTTCACACCTTTTAGTGGAACAGCTCCTACATGTTCAACACCTTTCCAACGTAAATCCGCAATTGAACTCAGCCACCATGCCGGCTCAATAGCCTGTTGCATACGTTGCAGCACTTTGCGTTCGAATCCGGGTTTATGAGTAGAATGTTCTTTTAAACAAGTATCTAACATTTCAGCTTCAATGGCGGCTACGGTTATCCCTTGTCCATAAATGGGATCAAAGTTACAAAAAGCATCACCTAACACTAATAATCCAGATGGCCAATTTTCCATTTGTTCAAAATGTTGACGAGTTGATTCATGCGCTCTAAATCCTCTTGGGACACTAATTGGATCTAACTCTTTGATTAACTCCCTCATCATAGGGGTAACTAATGAATCCAGTTCTTTTTCATATTCTTTTGAATTGGTTGGTGGATAGTGCGTACCTCCAGCAACAAATAGTAGCGCTTGAGCTATGTTATCTTCAATATATAATAGCCCTACAGCTCCAACGTTTTTAGCAGGATCTCCTTCAGAAATTGCACTCAATTTCTCTTTGATATGTGGGGGTACTTTATAATATCTCGTGCTATATCCAAAATTCACCTTTAAACGTTCTGGTTCTGGAACATCATATCCCATAGATGTAAGCCATTTATTGAGTTTAGATTGACGGCCACATGTATCAACTACCAAATCAGTTAAAACAGTTCTCTTTGTTTTTAATTCATCTCGTTCTTGAATATTGATCCCAATAATACGCTTGTGATCAGACGAAGTTAGAAGTCCTGTCACCACTTGCTTTGAATGAAAATGTACATTAGGAATTTCTTGTACACGTTGGCGGATTGTCCATTCTAACAACGCTCGACTGCTCGCTGCACCTTTTCGTTCTATAACTAGTTCAAGTGCCCCATAAGGAGAAAATCGAATCATTTTATCATTCTTGACATTATGGGCCCCTAGTTTTAATAAATCATCAACATATCCAGGAAAGAAACGGTTCATAATTATTTCTCCGCGTGGTAATACACGATGAGGATGAAAGTCTTGGGGTGTACCTGGACGTTCAGATGGTTTTTGAGGTAACTCATCTTTTTCAACAACTATCACTGTCTCAAAATAACTGGAAAGTACGCGTGCAGTAAGTAAACCTGCAATACCGGCTCCAATCACGAGTGCCTTTTCTCTTTTTGGCTGTTGATATAGTAATTGATTATCCATCAATAATCTCTCCTCTTCCTAAAAAGTATATTTGTTCAGCATGAATCTATTAAAACTTTTCCAGAAATCAGAATAAACAAATGATGATTCTTCATTATTTCAGTAAGGAGCCCGATGAAATAATAGTTAATATAGTGAAACAGAAACAGATACATATCAAAACACTACAATTCCCCCTGTTATTATAAGCTATTACAAGTGAGAAAGAATTAACGTGACCAATACAATTGTAGTATCTGATAGCACTGGTCTTAAAAGGTTCATCGTATTCTCCTTTACGTGGGACCTCCAATTCATATTATTCCCCCTAGTTCTTTCCATGTTCCTTATTCAATTCTAATTTACTAACTGATTAGCGTTATTGCAAATCAAGATAATAAAACCGCATCTCCAAATGTTAGATAACTATCTAATACATTGGAGATGCGGTTCACTTAGGTCATTGATGATTCATCTATTCTCTTTATTTGAAAAGCACATCTACCATACTAATTTAATATTATATTCTTGAAGCCAACTATTAACTTGAAGTAAATAATCTATTATACCTCGTGCATCATTACCTGAAATTACTTCGTCTTTTCCTTCTGCAATAGCACGAACTTTTTCTACATTTATTAATGGTAAAATAGGTGATTGAGGATCGTTCAACACATGTAACATCCAATCACTAATACCTTGTAGATAAGAAGCATCCTTTGTGCTTGGATATGCACTTTTTTTGCGATAAAGTACATCCTCTGGAAGTATATTTTCAAAAGCTCGACGTAAAATACCTTTTTCAATATTGTCTATGCTTTTCATTTCGAATGGAACATTCCATAAGTATTCTACAAGCCGGTARTCGCAAAATGGAACTCGYACTTCAAAGCCATTCATCATACTTGTACGATCTTTTCGTTCTAGCATAAATGGCAAGAAACGTGTAATAAACATGTAAGACATTTGACGTTGCTTCATTTGCAGATCACTTTCACCTTCTAAAAAAGGAACCTCAGCAACCGCATCTTCAAATTTTTGTTTTTGATATTTTTCAGGGYTAATCTTYKCTTTAAAATCYTCTGATAAAATKTCYGTACTATACCATAAATTAACACTCCAAGGGAATATCTCTGCATCTAAAAACTTCTCTTGATGGAACCATGGATATCCTGAGAACACTTCATCTGCGGATTCGCCTGAAAGTGCAACTGTTGCGTCTTTTTTCATTTCCTTAAATAGCAAATAAAGAGACGTTTCTAGTTCCCCAACTCCCGGTAGATCACGCGCTCGCATTGGAATTAATAAATGCTCTATTAAACTATCTGATCCTAACTCTATAGAGTGATGCTTTGTTCCTACATATTCAGCCACACGTTTCACCCAAGGTTCATCACGATCAAAACGAAGGAAGTCTTGCTCAAAGTCTTTTTCATCATTGATGAAATTCAGGGAATATGTATGAAGGTGTTCCCCTTTATTCCCAAATTCGTTTCCTGCTAAACCTGTTAGACCACTTGAATCTAAACCTCCGGAAAGCATAGATACCACGGGTCTATCAGCAATTAACTGACGTTTAACCGTATCTTGTAAAATGGAGCGGATTGTCTCCACTGTCATATCAATATCATCTATATGKYTTTTACTTTCAAGTTTCCAATACTGTGTCGTATTCGAGCCATTAGAGGTAAACGTCATATAATGGCCAGCACGCACTTCGTGTATATCCTTGAAAATCGCATGACCTGGAGTACGTGTTGGTCCAAGACAAAATATCTCAGAAAGTCCTTCTTTATCTACTTCTGCATCTACAAGTGGGTGCGAAAGTAAAACTTTTAACTCTGAACCAAAGAGAATTGCACTCCCTCTTTGAGCGAAAAATAAAGGCTTCACACCTAGATGATCACGACCAAGCATCAATTTCCCAAATCTTTCATCCCAAATACCAAAAGCAAAAATCCCATTTAAGTGTTGAACACARTCTTCTTKCCATTCTAAATARGCATGTAGTAATACCTCTGTATCAGACTTTGTCTGAAATTCATGACCTTTCCCCTCAAGTTCTTTACGTAATTCTTGATAGTTATAAATTTCTCCATTGAACGTAAGGCCAATCGTATCATTTCCATCTTTATATAGCATAGGTTGAAGGCCACCTTCAGGATCAATGACGATGAGACGTCGATGACCTAATGCTGCTCGTTTTGAAAGCCAATGCCCCTCTGCATCAGGCCCTCGGTGAGTGATAGCATCTGTCATTTTTTTTAACGTTTCTTGTTCATGAGACAGGTCTTTAGACCAGTCTATCCACCCTGCAATTCCACACATAGTGTCTACCTTCTCTCAAATAGTATAGAAACCGACTAAAATTAAATATCAGTCGGTTTTCCGTAAAAAAATCCGACTAAAAACATCTTTTAGTCATGTTTATATAATAAAAYGAATTKAAWAAAAAATCAAATWATTCAATCAAGAAAGAAATCACTGTCCCCTTTCACTTGAATTCTCATCGTCTGATTAAAAAGTTATTACCTTAAACTTTCATTTTTATCCTAAGTTATAAAGTTGCATTCTATTATAGTTATATACTAGAAATGAGAATGGTGTATGTTATTCTATAAGAAGCAAATAGAGGACTTTCTATTAGGAGTTAAAAAATTACAAATGGACTGATACAGAATGTAATGAAAGAAAACTTCGCTAAATATTTCAAGGATAGGGTGTAGACAATGATCAAATTAGAAAAAGAAAATAAAAAAATGAAAATCATTCAATCTGCCACAATACTGTTCTCTATGGGTGGTGTCCGTAACACAACGGTCGATGAAATTGCAAAGAAAGCTAAAGTTGGTAAAGGTACTATTTATTATTACTATACAGATAAAACTGAAATATTATGTGACTGCTATATGCGTCATATTCAGCTTAAACGCTCACAATTATTTGATTTATATAAAGAGGAAAAAGATGTTTTACTTCGAATACAAAAAATCCTTCATTATATCAGCCTAGAATATCATCAAGACCCATTTGTTTCTACACTCTTTCAAGAATATAAAGAGTACCATTCACCTGAAATTATAGCTTGTTTTAAAAAATCTGAAGAAGAAGCAATTAAAATGATAAGTAATTTGCTTGAAAAAGGTTATCAGCAAGGGGCTTTTCATAAGGTACCATTACCGCTAACAGCTTTTATGTTAGTGCGAATGATTTTTAACTATGAACAGGATTATATAAAAGATGATAAAAGTGATAAAGAATTTCTGCAGTTGCTAAAGCATATGCTTCTTAAAAACTAGTTTTAACAACAAAAAAATAATTGTGGTACAAATATATGAAGAAGAACGTGAATAATGGATGGTTTAATAAGCTCTTTTCAGTCTGGACAAACCTGCAAAATATCCAACGCTTATGTAGGAATGACTGATAAAAGAACAACAGCGATTACAAGATCAAACTGTAAGGGAAAAAAGAATGAAATAAAGTATTCTGCTCGTAGTTCAGACTTAGCAATATTAATGAGAAATACCAATCATTTACTTGTGCTGATAGGAGAAGTAAATGATTGGTATTCTTTACGTTAGCCAATATGATTTTAATTTAATCCCCATATTTTCATGCTTATTCCCCTTAACTATTCTTTTATCTTCTAAAGTAAAATAGAATATTACGTAACAAAAAATCGTTTACTACTATTTACTTTGTGATTCTAAAATATATCTTGAATATGAATTACCATCACTTTCTATACTTATTCATAATAAAAAGCTTATACAAGTGCATAAGCTTTTTATTTTTTACTCTATTAGATATGGGTTCACATTACTAATCTAATTAAATTAGATTTCTTTACGCACCCTCTTCTGAATCCCACACTTCAGTAAATTGAAAACCTTTTAATTCACTCTCTAAAATTACATTTTTGAATTGATCTGATACTAAAAGATAGTTAGGATGTACCTTCCCATTTATATTCAATTTAAAAACTGGTTCGTGCTGGACAACATAAGGAATAAATACAAATTTTTTACATCCTATTATTAAACCTGAACTTAACTTATCAAAGATTGTTTTATTAGTATCAAGTGCTTCCAACACCCTTAAAACATGCATAGCATAGTATTTTTTGTTTGTTTGTTTATGAATTAATGGTAAAAATTCAATATTATCTCCTACTATAGGTTCTAAAACATTCTTGGCTTTTTCGCTAATTATTTGTACACCMGAYTTYCCCCAAAAAATAGGGGAATCGCTTGATTTCCCTTCATCTGTTACCTCAATAAACTTAGGCGTCCATGAATCTGACAAACTCACCATAGAATTAAAACTAGTTTTAAAATATTTTTTATCCTCTTCATAGTTCAATAATTGAAAGGTTTCATAATCATCAGTCGAGCTTTTTAATTGCCAAATCTTCATATATATTCTCCTTTATTATTACCATTTATATAGTTATTTCTTGGGTTCATTTAATCGTAAATTACTTTCTAATAAATCTCTTCTTATTCCATGTAACACTTCAGCTATATCAGCTTGAGTACCACCCATTTCTATAACAGAATTCAATCTTTCTGTTACTTCTCTTATATACTCTTTTGAGTGGCTACCTATATGTAAAACTTCAGTAGTTACATAATCATTTATTTTATATGGTAAAAACACCCCATTGACCGCAGCATCATAACTTATCCCTATCTCTTGTAATAATTCCTGAGCTTCCACAGCCCTACTATCATTCCAAGGTACTATGTGATGTGCAGCATTAGGATATGGAGGTGTGTCAACCCCTGCATCTTTAAGTTCTGCACKTAATTTTTGAGATGCCGTATATGAATCAGGATACTCATTTCTCACCTCTACTCTATCAAGAACTTTATCCGCATATTCCTGAATTACTTCTTGAACATCTTTAACTTTACCTCTTCCACTAGTTTTGGAAAACATAAATGTTTCACGAGCTTTGCGTAAAACTTCAAATGTTTTTATTTGATTGCTTCCAAATCCACTTGCACCTGCAAATGCCAACCGATCCGTAAGTTGCAATTTATTTGCGAAAGAAGACATTCCTGTAGAGAGTTTTGCACCTTTTGCTAATGTAGTGACTTTACTTATCCCCTTATCACCAATTAGTCCAAGTCCAATTTGTGTAAAAGCATAACTCCCCCACTTAGCACGACTTTCAGCGTCTCCATTTATTACATCATTAATAAACGAATCTGATAATGTGTTCCACATAGCAGGTAAGGTTTCATTTAAATGAGTAAAAGCGTACCCCATGTTCTCCCATGTTTCCCATTTACCAAGTGCCACAACACCATCTATTGTATCTTCAACTGCTTGACCCGTACCTTCTAAAATACCATCTATAATTTTTTCAGAAGTAGATTTTTCAGGAGGTTTCTTGCACACCGCTCCCTCTTCCATTGATCCTTCCTTTAAAAGATTATCAACTTGACGTTTTCTTTCATCAGCAATTTCTTGAATCGAAACGGTCCAATCCATATTTAATCCTTGTGTACTAAATGTACCACTTACAGGACTAAATCCTTTCCCACTTTGGACTTCAGCGAGGCCAGCAGTAATGCTCGCTACTAGTTGAAAAGCTGTGTTGTAGTTATTACTAGACGTATAGTTAAATTCATATAGATGTTCTAATTTTTCTTGCAGTTTTTTTCTCATCTCCACTAAAACAATAACCATAGCATCTATTCCAGGCAATACTGTAGCAATACTAATCGCTTCTATACTTGCGACCATTCGATTAATTTCTTGAATTTGCTCTCTTATTTCTTGTTCGATGACATCTGTGGAAGCAACTTGTGATTGAAAATCGCTTGGAAACGCATCATTTTGACGAATTAATTCTTCACATAAATAAATGATACCTTGTGCTAAAGGACGAAAAGTTTGGACAAAAAATATTTTTGCACTACTATATGTTTGTCCTTGCAAAACCGTATCAGTTGCAAAGGTATCAATTGATTGGATTGCTTGCTCCATAGCTTGGATAGTAGCGACACATACAGCATTCATGCTTTGGGTCTGATTTTGTACTTCCCCTAAATACATATTTAAACTCATGCTTTATCCTCCCTTTTTAATCGCTGCTGCCGATAGGTAAGGTCGGTTTCTAAATCGATAAGATCGCGTCTTTCTTTAAGTAATGTTTCTTTTTGATTTTCCAATTCAAATGTTAATTTCCGCTCAATATGTTGCGAATCTTGGAGCTAATTCATAAAAAAATTAGAAACTTCTTTATCACTATGCCATGTTTCTAAAATCCTATTGAATAAGCGATTATTTCGACTTCTTAATTCGTGAAAGTCCATTTCTACTTGTCTCTGAATTTGAATCTCTGCTTGATTTCGATCCTTTTTTTCAAATACTATCCGTAATTCTTGATTTAATTGATTTAATTGATTTAATTGATTTATTTGCTTTTCCATATCTTGACTCATCTTATTCTCCCTACCCTTCTCCCTTTACCGTAGGTTTCCACATTAGCGAAATGTCTTTTGTAGTTCGTTATCCATTCTTTCAAAATCCTTAGCTACTAAATGAATATTATCAACTGCTTGTTGAAAGGCCCCACAAAATTGTCTAGTCAAATCTAGCATTTGTTGATTCGCTTCTTGCGCCTGGGCATTAACAGATAGTGTAGTACGGCTTGCCTTTGTTATAGAACGATTTGTCGCACCTTGAATTGTATCCGATGTATTTTTCATTTGTGTAGCAATTTGTGTAGCCGTTTGAAAGTTACTTTGAAAGTTTCCCATCATTTAAACCCCTTCTAGTTCCAAAATCATCAAGAAAATTATACCATGTAAGAATATTTCAATGTATCAAATATTTCTAGCAAGGAATTGATAGCTCTTAATTATAAGAATGAAGCTTTTCATACCGAATTTCAATTAAGGGTCGCCTCAACAGATGTAGTTGAACTAGAACTATTAGAACAAATTCAAGAGATTGACCTAATATGAACGAGTACTGAAGTTACGAAGCAAGTTATGCCACTACCAGGTATGGGTGCAATGGTGAACAAATATTTTTATGGAGCTTGGTTTAGGGTAGATTTTTAGTAAAGGGGCAGGCAAAATTGGAAAAGTAACTTCCCTTGGAGACTCTGTAAAATTAAAAAGATTTTCAGAGAATATCCCTCCTATTTCAAGTCACTTACCATTAAAAGATCGATTTGCTTTTGCTGGTGGAGATGGTTTGCAATCTAGATTTGACACACCAGACTTTAAACAAGCTGAAGAAAAACTCTCAACCTATCAATTTGCTAGTGGTGGAAGAATTAATAGTGGTAGAACTAATGGTGGCAATGTTCCGTATAATTTTGATTCATCACTTATGGAGCACCTTTTTCACGGGGAACTAAAACAAAAATGGTGGGGATTAAAAGCTGTTGGATATCACCATGAAAGTATGTTGGGTGGAGGAGAAATAGTTAGAATTACCCATGCACCAAATTCTGCGGGAGTATATAGAGCAAAAGTAAAAGTAGACGGTGAAACAAAAAACGCGCTTTCTTCATTTTTCCCTCAGGATTGGGATAGAGTACAGGTGCTTGATTCTATCAAAGATAGCATACGATAATAAGATTCAAGTCGATACAGTTAGATATGTAGGACAAACATCTCACGGATTTAAAGTAGAAATGATTATACAAAATAATGAGATAATAACAACATATCCTGTTTATACTAGGAGGTAAAAAATGAAATATACATACGAATTTTATCGTGATGGACTTGGCGGATTAAGAATACGTTTGCCAAAAGAAATTTCTATAATTTCTCATTTCTTGGAAGATATTTTAGATGATGAAGCAGATGATTATATACAGATTTTAAATAATGTAGTAGACCAAAAAGTTCCGCAATATGAAATAGAAGGAAACGTAGCAGCAGTCTACATTGAACCTAATTACACCAGTGCTATTAACTTCTTTATGAGTGCCCCAAATAACCAATGTAAAATTGAGACCTCTGAATTTAGAAAACTACTTGTGTTGTGGAGAGATACAGTGGTAGCAGAGGGGAAAGATATATAAGCATAAAAGAAAACTACCTTCTGTTATATTTAGATCATAGATGCTAAACTCAATAAAATCAAAGGCGGGAATATATATAATATATCCCTACCTTTTTATTATGTGGCGAGACTCCACATCCATTAACTTAAAAATTTTTTAACACCCTAAAATAGAAAAACAATCAAAAATACATCTCTATAAGGATGTATTTTTGATTTAGCAGGGATTGTACTTGTAGGAATATAAAAGATTTTACAATGAAGATGCTGCACTTAATATTGTTAACAATTATTTTTGCTTACCCCTTATTAATTGTGAACTGCTATGTTCTTCCGGTACAAGAATAGAATGTTAAAAATAGATTTAAAATGAGTTTTTTTGTCACCTTGTAAGCTGTAGAGCTTTCATATATTCCCCTTTTCTTTCAAAAGCCTTTTTTGCATCCTCAGCCGTTAATGCAAAATCTACTGCAATGTTCTGTAATAACTCCTTATTAGCTTACCTGAAGAAATCTCTTAGTTGTTGATTCGCCACCCTTTATTGTTTACTATCAATCAATTAAAAAAAGAATCTTTTTGTTTAACTAATTCCCCGAAAGAATTCTCCTTCCTCAAGCGTGTAAAGGGCGTAGCCCAACTGTAGGTGGGAGATGAATTTCGGTTTGGCATAGCCAAAAACTTTTGAAAAACTAGCTATATGAAGTTCTTTGATAACTTGATATATGAGGTTGCAGGAAGAAAATAGAGTGCGAAAACCAAGCCATTCGGTTCCTGCGTAAAATAATATCAAC
>NZ_JBFTMA010000053.1:0-14838 GCF_056396725.1 Bacillus sp. 05T31 | reverse complement strand
ACTTGAGTCCCAAGATACAAGCACTTTTTTGTATGCTTGTATCTTGGGACTCAAGTAATGATGCCCTGCGCTACATAATAGTCTTACCTATTTTAGCACTTATCGTTATGATTCCTTTCGGTGTTGTTGCTTTAATGTTTGGGCTATTTCTTAATGCTAGAATTTTAATGAAACGAGAAGGAAGACGTTTCACTAACTGTTTAACACTCATTGCTGCTTTAGGTATTCTATTCTGTATGTTACTCCCTTTTATAAGTTCAGCAAGTTTGTTCTCATCACATTTAGAGCCTATTTTTGCTGGTATTTCTCTTATAACCGTATATTTCTTTATACACCTATCTAACTTCTTAACGGCTTATTTTCTATACCAATTCAACAGACCAAGGCGTAATCAAGATTTCATCATCGTTCTTGGCAGCGGCTTAATTAATGATAAAGTACCACCGTTACTTGCAAGTCGTATTAATAAAGCAATCGACTTTTACTGGAAACAAGCTGCTGTGAATACACCACCAACAATTATTTTCTCTGGTGGACAAGGTCCAGATGAAGGGCTTCCGGAAGCAGAAGCGATGCAAAAGTACGCTGTTGAAAAAGGAATTCCGCTTGAACATACAGTGCAAGAAAATCGCTCTGTAAACACGTATCAAAATATGTCGTTCTCTAAAGAAATTATGGATTCTTTAAATCCTGAAGGTAAGTATAGAAGTATTTTTACAACGAATAATTTCCACCTTTTCCGTGCTGGTATATATGCAAAACAAGCTGGTCTTAATAGCCAAGGGATCGGATCAAAAACTGCATTTTATTACTGGCCTAATGCAATGATTCGCGAATATGTCGCAATTGTTGTGATGGGACGTAAACGTCATATGAAAGTTTGCGGAACGGTTTTAGGATTTGCTTTATTCGTATCCGTGCTTAGTTTTATTGTTTCTTAATAACTAAAAAAATGCCCCTTTTCATGAAAGAGGGGCATTTTTTAGTTAAATAATTAACATAAACGCATACAGAACATTAATAATTCCAGAAACAACTCCTATGATAGCAAACACTTTACTAGTCCCTGTCACCTTTTTATTTAAACCTAATATAGAAAAAACGATAGCTATAATGCCAACAAGTCCCCACAAATTAATAAACCAAGATATTAATCCTGTTATAAAACCAACTAATGAAAACACCTCTATATCACTATTTGAATGACGATTTACTGGATTTCCCTTAACTGCTGCATAACTAAGACTCTCTCCACACTGTCCACAAAACTTATTACCATCGTTCGTTTCATTTCCACATTTCGCGTACAGTATCTCACAGAATCCCTCCTTAAGATCAACGTCCCAAGTGTACATATCCATACTGTTCATTCCCACTTGTTTATATCAAATTATGACCACTCACTTATCAACTACAGGCGTATTTAAATTAATAATATGGTGATAATATCCCCTGCATACATCCATTAAAGGAGAATTTTTTCAAATTAAATGTTAAAATGGAGTTTAGGTGTGAATTACGTAACAAATAAGAAACTAGTTTGAAACGAGGAAATTACATGGAGAAAATTATCAGAAACAAGCCCAATAAGCTAAAAATCGCTTCAAAAGCTTTGATGATTATTATTGGGGCATTTATCACAGCATACGGATTAGAAGCCGTATTAATTCCAAATAACGTATCAGACGGTGGTGTAACTGGGTTAAGTATCGTTAGTTCAAGATTATTCGGGTTACCATTAGGACTTCTAATCGCAGTCGTTAACATCCCTTTCGTTTGGTTAGGATATAAACAAATCGGTAAAAGCTTTGCAATTTATTCTATTATCGGGATTGCTTCGCTAGCAGTAGGTACCGTTCTCATGCACGGAGTACCAACAATTATTGAGGGCGATACACTTTTAATTACTGTAGCCGGTGGTATTATTATCGGTTTYGGTATGGGACTYGCMTTACGTAACGGYGGSGCATTAGATGGAATCGATATGCTAGCTGTGTTACTTTCTCGAAAGTTACCATTTGGAACAAGTGACCTTATTTTATTCTTAAATATGTTTGTCTTTATTTTTGTCTCAACAGTATTTGGTCTTCAAGGAGCTATCCTTTCGGCGATTGCTTACTTTATCGCTTCTAAAGTGATTCATATTGTTGAAGTAGGTTTAAGTGGTTCTAAAACGTTTAAAATCATTACAAAAGAGCCTGAATTAATAGTAGAAACAATTCGTGATCGTTTAGGCCGAAGCGCAACRTAYAAYGAAGTWTAYGGTGGTTATTCAAGAGAGAAATTTAAAGAAATCTCTTGTGTAATTAACCGTTTAGAAGAAAGTAAAATGAAAGAACTTATTCATGAAATTGATCCAAATGCCTTTATTACAGTTTATGACGTAGCAGAAGTAAAAGGCGGTAGTTTCAAGAAACATGATATTCATTAATCATTATGAAAAAAGAGGCTGTGCCAAAATTTTGGCACAGCCTCTTTTTATTATTAAGTTACTACTGTTATCAGTTTTTGTGTTTTACTGCCCGTTAATGCGGGATAAAGTGAAATTTCATCATTGTACTAATGAACAAACTCAAGAATAAGACGAGGAACATAATCAAACTAAATCTTTTATACATAGTCATAACAATCCCCCCTATGTATGAATTGTACCAGTTACAAGGAATAAATCCCCATAAAAAAAAGACCGAAAAGGAAAATTTCTCTTCTCGGTCCTTACACTATCTTCTCTTCATAATTTTCCCTGAACCGCCAACCCTTGTTTTCGGGGGAGACGTATTCTTTGGTGGAGTTTTAATGGATGATTTCGGCTTCACATCAGATCCGCTCGAGCCACCTGGACTTTTCGTGATTTTTCCTTTACTTCCGGTAGAAGGCGGAGGCGTCGTTTTACTTCCTTTTTCGGTAATACTTCCTTTATCACCTACAGATGATTTCGAATCTACATTATCGCCTCGCTTAATAATAGATCCTTTCCCTTCCTTCGTAATTGGAGGTGGGGTTTTCTTTTCTTCTTTCGTAGGTGGTCTTTCCGGGATAACCGGTTTATGATTTTGTCTGTCATTATATCCGCGATAATCACCGTATGWTGATTTTCGTGAACCGAATATATCGTTTAATATACTCCCCATAATATATCCTTGTAAGAAGGATGGTTGGTAATTTTGACGGACAAATTCTTCATTACTTATTTCAATTAACGTATCAGATGGTTTCTCTTTATCCTTTTGTAAATTATACATTTTATCAGAATAAACGAGGAACATTTGATTTTCGTCTTCTTTAGATGCTTGCTTCGGTTTCCTTTCGGCTATAAGTTCCTTTGCAACTTCAGGAACTGACCGATTGGYGGCCCTATACACGTAAGATTCTTGTTTACCATCCTTTGCGACAGACTCTAGCGGATAACGGTCCTGAATTGACTTCGCCTGACCACTTTGACAGCCCGATAAAGCATAACCGGCAATAACAAGTAATGTAACGATAGCAAGTATAGGGATCACGAACGATTTAATCATGGTAAACAATCGGTTTGACATGATTACGCCCCCCTTATGTTGCTCTTATGATTTGTACATCAGCAGGAATAATTACTTCTCCCTCATACATCATTGTGCGACCATTTTGCCATTCAACACGTAATAATTTGCGGTTATCAGATTGGAATTCCCATACGTACTGTTCTTCTGAAGCAGCGAATGGTGTTTTCCCCATAACAACAACACGTCCATTATATTGTTCTTCCATATGATACTCTATATCATCCATTTCAATCGTCGTCGGAATTTCATCGATTGAATCTAAACGACCATCAATCGGTGTATACAATTTGTAATACGTATTTTCACGGTCTTCAATTTTCAAATAACGAATATCTTTCCCATCCTGCAAAGTTAAAATAATCTCCTTGCGAGAATGCATGCTCGTTTTCCCAGTTAATTCGTACATGACTAACGAGACTTCAATCATATCGCCAGGAGCCAACGTTAAAAGACTCTTTTCTGGCTTCGGCGGCTCCGGACTCTTCATTATATTTTTAATACGTTTAAATAAACTCACAATCTACCCCTCCTTTTCTCTTTATAAACAAGCACCTAAAATAAGTGCACCAACGATATGTAATGAACCAGCTAACAACGCATGTGCTAAGCTGCCTTCTTTCGTTCCTTCTTCTAAATCTAAACCAGACATTTTCTTTAACACAAACTCAATGAACATTTCTACAATTAATAAAATAACGAATGAAACTGCTGAGGCAAGAAGCGCTTGCCATAAGTCATTCGATTTCGTTATAGATTGAGATAAAATGTACCCTTGCGCAAATAATTTCATAACGAAACGCGTTGTCACTGCTGTATTTCCATTTTTCATTTCTTTTAAATCATTGTATTTTGTAAAAATCGAATCAACCCACATAATTGCAAATAAAAGTACCGCACTCGCTCCAGTCCATACAAGCATAGCTAAAACATTCATCCACGTCATTACAAAACCTCCTCTAAAAAAGTAATAGAAAACCGACATGAATTCTCTTCAGACATGTCGGTTTCTTTGTCTATTCTATATATTATTTCTCGTACTGCTTCATAATACGAGCTAATTCATCGTCAACAACAGAATTTTTGTTTAAGCTTGCGAATTCATCATCTAACGACTTTTCTTTCTTGTAAATTTCACCGCTTGCTTCTGCTTCAGCCTCTAATTGAAGTGCTTTCTCTTCCATACGGCTTAAACCAGCTTTTGCTGAATTTGAATCAAATCCAGACATCGCCTGATTAATATTCTTTTGTGCTTTCGCTGCATTTACACGTGCAACAAGTGTTTCACGTTTATTTTTCAGCTCTGTTAATTGCTTACGCATTTCTTCTAGCTTAAGACGAAGGTTATCAGCAGCTGCTTTGTTTTGCTCATAGCTCGCTTTATACTCATTCATCTTTTGCTCTGCATTTTGTTTTTCTTCAAGAGCACGACGCGCAAGGTCAAGATTGCTTGCTTGAACAGCCATATGAGCTTGCTCTTCACGTTTTTTCACAAGTGCTTCTTGCTCTTCAAATAATATTTTGAATTTCTTCTCAAGTGCAATTTGAGCTGCTACACTTTTCTCAGCTTCTTGTACATCCGCTTGCATATCGCGTAAATATTGATCCGTCATCTTAACTGGATCTTCAGCTTTTTCAATTAATGAATACACATTCGACATTGTTAAATCTCGTAATCGTTTAAATACAGACATCCAAATTCCTCCTATGATATACCTCATATTTCAAATTCACTACTTGGAAATTTAAAAATCTCCCTTTACAGTAAAGAATATTCATTTTTACAGCCTATGTGTTTATTATAACAAAACTAAGATGTCCTTACATGTTATTTCCAAAATATAGACAATATAATATGACATTCCAGATAAAACATTGTATTCCTAATATATTCTCATTAACCCTCTTTAGAATTGACTTATTTTTAYGYAYTTTCACTAAATTACATWATTGTAATGTTACTGTAAGCTAAYYCGATAGTTACGTTTCGATATTTCTTATACACTAATACCAGAAGCAATGGAAAAATAAACAAGCTTCTCAAAATGGAAGAACTAATACAAAAACTGTATTTACTATAAAGCAGATAAAAAGGAGAAATCATCATGAAAAAATTAGTAGGAATCGGGTTAGCAGCAGCAATTTCATTCGGAGCATTATCAGGTTGTTCTTTATTAGGAGAAAAAGCAAACGGCTTTGTATTATATGGAACAGAAGAGCAAGTAGCGCAAATTGCAGATAAAAATAAAAAAGAAGTAAAAGAAAAAGATGTATACAAAATGAAGCTTACAACGCTAGAAGATAAAAAAGTTCTTGTAATGGATAAGAAAACTGGTGAAGAACTTGTTAAGAAAGAATTACTACAAAAAGTTGATGAAAAAGACGACACGAAACCACTTGATAAATTACCAGCTGTAACAACAGAACAAGGCGTGTTATTCGCAAAAAATAAAGTAGAAAACGCTACAATTGATGGCGCGAAATTAAAATATGAAGGCAACACAATTATCGGTAGTGGCCGTGCATATGCAGATATGTTCGCGATTGTTGATGATGCAACTTACGGCAATGTAAAAGGTGAAGAAAAATCTGTAGGTGTATTAAAATTTGATAAAGACCCTAGTAAAGAATTCCCTGGAAAAAATGGTGTAGAAGGAGCACAACTTGTAAAAATTAAGAAATAATAAAAAAGCTTTGCGAAATTCGCAAAGCTTTTTTCTATTTATCCCGCTATTTGTGGGCAGTAAGACTCCCACCTCAAAATTCGGCTGGAGCGAAGAAGTTAGGTGGGAGTCTTACTGTCCGTAAATGCCCGATTGGTGAGGGCTAACAATCAGTGGGGGATGAACACCCCCCACTGATTAAAGTTTCACTTTATGAGCAATTTGCTCCATATCTGGACTACAAGTTTGTGACTGACATGACTTACTTAAAGAGCATGCTGCGCATTTTCCCTTTTTACTTCTCTTTACAAAATTAACTAACGTATATGCTGCATAACCAAAAATGATAGCTCCAATTATAATATTGACCATCACCGCGATACATCTCCTTCTAGAATCCGAGTAAGGACCCAACTTGGTATATAATGAGCGTTAATACATAAGCAACAACTAATGGATAAACGACAGAGAAAACTGTCCATTTCATCGATCCTGTTTCACGTTTAATAACAGCTACTGTCGCTAAGCACGGAACATATAATAAAATAAAGAACATAAATGCATAGGCTGATAGCGCAGTATAATGTGCTCCCATTACATTTCCTAGCACATCTTCTTTAACTGCATAAATAATTGCCATCGTAGAAACGACAACTTCTTTCGCTAAAAATCCTGTTAAAAGGGATGCCGCAGCTTGCCACGTTCCAAAACCGAGCGGTGCAAAAAGTGGTGCGATAAATCCACCAATCATCGCTAAGAAACTGTCTCCCATATCAACACCAAATCCTGATGGACCTGCATAGTTTAATAACCAAATGACAACAGAACCACCGAAGATGAATGTACCCGCTTTACGAACAAATCCTTTACCTTTCTCCCACGTGCTCAGCCATAACGTTTTCGCTTGCGGCACACGGTAAGGTGGTAGTTCAATTACAAAAATAGATTTTTCTGTTTTTAAAATAGTAAGAGACATAATCTTTGTAACGAGTAATGCAAGAACAATCCCTGCGATATATAAAGAGAACACAACAGTCGCCTGACTATGAGGGAAGAAAACTCCCGCAAATAGTGCATATACAGGTAAACGTGCCGAACAAGACATAAACGGTGTTACAAGAACTGTAAGTAACCTTTCTTTTTCTTGTTCAATCGTTCTCGCTGCCATAATACCTGGAACGTTACATCCAAAGCCGATAATCATCGGAATAAATGCTTTTCCGTTTAAACCGAAAAACTCCATAATTCTATCCATAACAACTGCAATTCGTGCCATATATCCTGAGTCTTCTAATAATGAAATGAAGAAGAATAGTGCAAAGATTTGTGGAACGAATACTAATACCGCACCAACGCCGGCAATAATACCTTCTGTAACGAGCGCTTGAATAAAATCAGAAGCGCCAACACTTGTGAGCCCAGCTGTAACCCAATCAGTAAGTTGTCCGCCAAAAAAACCATCAAGCATATCCGATAAAGGTGTACCAATCCACGTAAACGTAACCTGAAAAATAAAAAACATAACTGCTAAAAAGATTGGAAGTCCTAAAATTTTATGTGTAATTAACTGATCGATTTTTTCCGAGAAAGGAATTTCCCCTTCTTTCTCATGCTGCATAACATTTGTTTTTAACTTTTCAATATACGCTTCACGAGTCTTGTAAATGTGCTCCTCCAACGTACAATCAAGTTTTCCATCTAAACGAGATCGAATGGCCATAAGTTCCTTATAAATTGGTAATGCTTTCATTTCTTTTTCTACTACTTCGTTATTGCTTAGAAATTGAAGGGCTAACCATCTCGGATGCTCATAATTCGCTGTCTCTAAAAGAGCGATTACCTCTCCAATYCCTTCATCCATTTGTACACCATATGAAATAATGAATGGCTTTTTCTCTTTTTGTTTCTCTTCATGAAGAGTAGTAAGTAATTCTTCACAGCCTTTTCCGGTCCTTGCGATGACAGGAACGACTGTTACACCTAATATTTCTGATAACCTTTTTACATTAATCACAATTCCTCTTTGCTTTGCCACATCAACCATATTTAAACCAATTGAAACGGGCTTACCAAATTCAAGTAATTGCAATGTTAAATGCATATTTCGCTCAAATTGAGAAGAATCCACTATATTTAACATATGATGAAATTCATCTGTTAGTAGAAAATTCGTAACGACACCTTCATCACGTGAAACTGGATTCAAATCATACACGCCTGGTAAATCAATTAATGTTCCTTGCTTATCTTTTAATTTACCAACCTTCTTTTCTACTGTTACACCGCTCCAGTTTCCTACATACTCATAAGAACCAGTAAGTGCATTAAATAATGATGTTTTCCCTGTATTCGGATTCCCTAGCAAAGCAACCTTATTCACGCTAATTCCACCTTTATCATTTTCGCGTCACAATGACGAATACTAATTAACTGCCCACGACACTCCAATGTACAAGGACCTTTAAACATCGCTTTCTGTTTTATGCGAAGYTCGCTTCCTTCCGCMAGACCRAAAGCAGCTAATCTACGCTTTAATAACTGATCTAACGACTGAATACTTTTTACTAACACTTTCTCACCAATTTTAATATCTACTAAGCTCATAACCTTCCCCCTCAGAAGAGAATGATAATTATTTTCAAARAAATTATATCATACTCTATTTCACTTGGACTATATCTTTTTGCTTCATATTTATTAACATTTCAATACAATTCTATTTCAATAATTGTCATACAAAGTATATTTGCCATTCTCATCCATTTCACTTACAATAAATAATAACAAATAAAGAATCTCGTTATCACAGGGGGAGCCTTGCCGCTGAGAGGGAACATTTCGTTCCGACCCTTCGAACCTGTTAGTTAATGCTAACGCAGGAATTGTGCAAACGTCCGAAATACACACCTCTTTTTTTATTTACGTATTTCGTATCCTCCTATGATAATGTTCTTTTTTGTGCAACTTGGATTTAGGGGGAGACAACATGCGTAACACCAATTTACAAGCGATGATCGAATCTGCTATTCTTGCAGCCTTCGCCTTGATTATCGACATTCTACCATTATCAATTAAACTTCCAACAGGCGGTTCCATCTCATTTGCTATGATTCCTATTTTTATTATCGCATACCGCTGGGGCTTCAAAAGGGCTTTCTTAGGAGGCTTAATTTGGGGGCTTTTACAAATTGTCGTAGGCGATGCTTACATTCTAACACCAGTTCAAGCATTCATTGAGTACTTCATTGCCTTTGCCTTTATCGGCTTTGCTGGTTTATTCTATCGTCCAATTCAAAAAGCACTTGCCTCAGACAWCAGTAATGCAGAGCATTCAAGTTTTGGTAGTCGCAAAGATAAASCWAAACAAAACAAAGGAAAAAAAGCACTTGTTTACATTATCCTTGCCACATTTGTCGGCAGCTTTGCACGCTATTTCTGTCACTTTATTGCTGGTATTATTTTCTTTGGTCAATATGCACCTAAAGGACAATCAGCTGTSYTATATTCATTAATTGTAAACGGYAGTACYATGATCGGTTCTTTCATACTATGTACTGTATTACTAATTCTTTTATTTACAACTTCACCACGCTTATTCAAAAGCATTGGTGCTTATCAAATGAATTCACAAAAAAAGGGCGCTTAATTAGCGCTCTTTTTTTCATATCGTAATATCAATAATAAATACAATAAATGCACAAAAGAAAATAAATACCATCACACCTAGTAAATTGCTGTTTACGGCTAATCTACTCCTTACATAACCTCATTTTCTATTCAAATTATACTGCTCCAAAATAAAGATTAGGTAAAGATAATATGAAATTAAATTAAAAAAAGCGTAAGATGTATTGTCTACGCTTTTTTCGGTAAATAGAAGTAAAATAACACACCATCTTCTGTATTCTTTACCCCATATTCAGCATTGTGCAGTTCTAAAATATTTTTTGAAATCGCAAGGCCAAGCCCTGTTCCACCTTGTGAACGTTTCCGTGACGCATCCACGCGATAAAAACGATCCCAAATTTTATCTAATTGTTCTTCTTCAATATGGGAACCTTTATTTTCAATACACACTTCTATACGATTCTTCTCATCTATTACGGAAATAATAATATCTTCTTTTTCTGGTGTATAACGTATTGCATTCGTAATRAARTTCACWATTACTTGTTCAATTCTATTTTGATTYCCAACCACTTCAGCTGGACATATATGYTTGTGCACACTCAGTTCTTTTTTCTCTATCTCCGATGAAAGCTGTTCACATATTTCTTCAATCACTCCATCGATATAGAAAGAATCCATCTTCATGTTATATGTGCCAGACTCAAATTTAGCTAATTCAAGCATATCCAAAATTAATATATCCATCTTGTCTACTTCTTTTTCCATCGCCTGAAAATAGTAGTCTTTCTTATGTTCAGCTACCCCATCTTTTAAAATGGAAATACAGCTTTTCATAATACTCAGCGGCGTTTTTAGTTCATGCGATACACCCGCAATAAATTCTTTCCTTGTGTTTTCTAACTTTCTTTCTTTTTCAATATCTTGTTCTAACTGTCCAATATGTGAATGTAGTTTATTAGATAATGTATTAATATTTTGCGATAAATCACCAATTTCATCTTTTGAAGTAATCGGAATTTTTTCTGTGAAATCCAAATGAGCTATTTTCTTCGTTGTATCATTTATTTTTAGTAACGGTTTTGCAATTTGTTTTGAGTAATAAAATGAGGCTAGAAAAATTAGAATGACTACAAATGCAACAATATAGATGTAATAATCTTGCACCATTTGTACAGCCTCATCTACAGGCTGTAAAGAAGCCATCGCATATATATATGTTACCGATCCGTCTTTTTCTTTTTTTGGTTTAATTAATAATTTATATTTTATATCATTTTTTTCATAGTCCATTATTTGTGTTGCATATTTTATTTGATTGCTTTCTTTTAATAATAAATCAGCTTGAAATTCTTTTATATTATCCAAAAATAAATTGTTTTTATAAATTGGATTTACGGGAACTGTTCCATCAGAAGGCTGCACTTTCGTAATTGTCCCATTTATATTGAAATCGGAATTTTGAGCAACCCTCTTCTTCTCCAAATCACTCAAATTCCCAGCAACTTTTTCTCTTTCCTCACCGATTAAATCTTGTGCTACTTTTGGCTTTTCCTCACCGATTAAATCTTGTGCTACTTTTGGCTTTTCCTCACTTGCCTTAAGTTCCCTTTCAGCTAACTTCTTACTTAGTGGTTTATTAGCCCAACTCAAACTCCCCTCTGCTGACTGTAAATATGATGTGATGAAACTGTCATTTCTTAGCAAACCACTAAAATAAACCTTTTTTCCTACCAAACTAGGTAGTATCCTACTTTCAATCTCATCTATATTCATGAGGTTATACAGAGGAATAGTGATTGTTTTTTGTCCAAATTGTTTCTCTGCCAAACGCTCTAAAGTAATCTCCACATAAAAATCATCCGCATGTTTTAAATTCCCATTCTGATCTAATGTTGTAATCCACGTATTATTTTCTCTTAAAAAGTCTTGCTCCAGCTTCTGAATTCCATCTGCACTTCCTGCATAATTTAAATAGTTCTTTTCAAAAGAATTTAAATTCACTTTAATATCTTCCACTTTTCGATTCGCATAATATTGCTTAAAAAATATCGTTTGTCCAATAAATATCGTCGCTAAAATCAACATACATAGAGCTGTTGTAAGGGCAAATAATTTAAGTACAATCCCTTTTCTCATATGTTCCCCTCGAATTTATAACCGGTTCGCACTACAGTTGTAATGCACTTTGCTTTCTCTCCTAATTTATTTCGTAAATTACGAATATGACTATTTACTGTGCGATCATCCCCAGCAAACTCATATCCCCAAATTCTTGAAATTAATTGCTCTCTTGTTAGTACAATTCCTTGGTTTTTCATGAAATACACTAATATTTCAAATTCTGTATGTGTTAAACTAATGTCTGCCTCATCAACAGTAACAGTACGTGACGGAAAATGGACRTGAATGCCATGAATTGATAACGTATCATCTTCATTYTCTAAAGGTTTCTTTGWTGCTTKTCTACTTTCCAACAACCTTTTCGCTCTCGCTAATAAAATAGGCGGACTATATGGTTTCGCAACATAATCATCTGCCCCAAGCTCAAACCCAAGTAACGTATCATCTTCATCAACACGTGCCGTCAACATAATAATTGGAACCCCGGACGTCTTACGAATTCTTCGGCAAACAGACCATCCATCTAGTTCTGGTAACATAATATCAAGTATAACTAAATCGACCTCTTCTTCTTCAAATAAGACTAAAGCTTCTTTTCCATCTCTCGCTTCAAGTACTTTATATTGTTCACTCAAAAAGTAATCCTTTAATATTTCGCGTAAAATATCTTCATCTTCAACAATTAAAATGTTTTTTGACATAATCTATGTCTCCCCCTCTCGCTTTAAGAAATTACTATTCAAAGCTCTATAATTTATKTTGAATTRCTCGTAATTAACTTTGCCTCGATAATATATCGATCCGGTGCATCCCCTATATAATCAAATGGATARCAAGTCGTCARTGTTAATGTCGGTTCTTCTTTTTTCACAATAACAGTGCGATCATCCGCATGTGTAATCCATKTCTTTTGAATTTCGTATGTGTAARTTTTATTATCATACTCCAAAATAAGGTTATCCTTTTCTTTTAACTCYCCTAAATCTGTAAATACAGTATCTCGATGCCCACTCAGTACAGTATGTCCTCCTCCAGATGGCGTTGTCGTTAAATCACTAACGAACATACCAACTCCTTTTTTCAAAGTTGCATCATTCGCTCCCCAATATATAGAAAACTTCTTCTTTATTTTCGGTATATTTAACATTGCTACCTTTTCTCCTTCTTTATGCTCGGTTTGAGAAGAAGGTACTTGGGAAGTTACAGGTGTTTCATGTGAAAGTTGATTATCTTGTATATTTTTAAGGCTCTTTATTTCTTCTTTCGTTAATTCTTGAGCAGAGCTTTTTCCTTTATACCATTCCACAGCGTAATACGATCCCATGAATAGCCCTATGGCCATCAATATGATACCGATATAATTGAGTAACTTCATGTTCCATCCCTCCATGCAAAAAATGGTAGGAATAACCTACCATTTTTAATATATGAAATTATCCCATTCTTTATAGAAAAATATTTTATTTACGCCTTAACTTTATTACGACGCTTCAAACCAAATAATGTCCCTATCCCTACAAGACATGCACTTAATGCCATCATTGCTACATTACTTGATGCTGTGTTTGGTAATTTTTCACCTTGTACAGCTGGCTTTGCTACTTCCTTTTTCGCTGCATCATTCTTTTGCCCGGCCTTAATTGCTTCTTCTTTTTTTGCAATAGCTTCCTTTTCTTGCACTTGTGGCGCTACTTCTTTTTTAGCCGTATCATTCTTTTGTCCGGCTTTTATTGCTTCCTCCTTTTTAGCCATATCACTTTTTTCTTGTACTTGTGCCGCTTCCTTTTTCTCTACATCATTTTTTTGCTGTACTTTAATTGCTTCTTCTTTTTTAGCTGCATCTTGCTGCACTTGCGCCGCTTCTTCCTTTGTTAATGTTCCAGTATCCGCACTCGCTACTGAAGAATATCCTACTGTTAAAAGTGCTATTGCACAAATTGGTAATAGTTTTTTTTTCATTTTCATTCTCTCCTCTTATACGTTTTACATCACGTCGCATCGGATGTATTACTAGAATAAACAAGAGATATAAATATAAGATGCAGATGAAATATATTTCATTTAAAGATTTCATTTTAGAAAAATAAAAAAACACCGTAATATATACGATGTTTTTTCGGGTGTGTGTCTCGATATTTATTTGTTACTTTCGCGTGATTGAGAAGTAGAAAGGGCCGGAGTGATAACTAATTGTCTCGGCTCAGTTTTCTTGAAGTGATTTTTGACGTTACACTTACTACATTGAACGACCCATGCTTTAATAGGATTTGTTAAAATAATTTTTTGCCTTTCGTTAGGGGCCTCTTCTTCCAATTTACAACTATCGCTCCACTTACTCCATTTCATTGTAAATTTAGAAGAAGAATGATCGTCTTCTCGATCAAACGTATGCAAAAAATCCATTTCTCCAGCTAGCATTACGGTGTTACTAGTTGCTAAAAAAGAAAAGGTCGTCCAATGTTTCTCCATGCCCTCCTACTCCTTTTTCACATATAGAGTGCCTAAAACTTAATTTACCTAAAATATGCTTGCCTYTTACCTTACACTTATAGTTTATCCAAAACACTACTATGCAACTATCGATTTGTCTTACAAATCACCTTACATTTTTGTAAGAAACGAAAAAACCTTCACTCTATATACGTGAAGGTTTCTCATTTCTTATCTATAGGATCTTTCATATCATCAAGTCCAGCTTCTTGCAGCTGCGACATCATACCGTGGGAAATTGCGCCTAATACTAAAGTCATTCCAATTAGTGAAATCCGAATTGCAGGTACATCAATTATGTAAGCCAACATGCCAAGAACAATTGTTAAAAGCAATGCTTTTATAAATGTTACACTTGTATACTGTTTCTTTTTCATCATAATCACCCTTTATGG
>NZ_JBFTMA010000052.1:0-15323 GCF_056396725.1 Bacillus sp. 05T31 | reverse complement strand
TCCTTACTCACTTTCTTTTTCTTAATTTTGTTTTCAAGTTCTTCTATGAGCATAAARATCTTTTTGTCTGTACTTACACGAATATCGAAAGTAGGGTTTTCATCACTTAGCTTCTTTTTTAATTTACTTCKTAAAGGYTTTAAACCAAATCTTTCGTGATGTTCAGGTTTRAYGGCTATGTAAAGATCTAAATTTGTATTAACTGCGGTGGCTTCTGTAATTCCCTCTATAGTGAGAGCTTTTTTCTTAGCGTCTTGCGATATAGATTGATTAAAGGATTCTGTACTCATTTTTGTTAATTTAGGGCCCTTTTTCTCATCTGTTCGCTTAGCTTCTTCTTTCTTTACTTTTTTATCTAACGGGCTATTATCACATCCGGTAAGTGAACCGAATAGGAGCATAAATAACGCGGTTATGATTCCGAGTTTTCGCATTATAATCATTCCATTTCTATTGCATTATGTAATTTGAGAAAAAAGGATGATTGCATATCACCCTTTTTCTCAAATTGTGTACCATTAGATACAATGGCACCTTTGGTTATTGCTGTGTGTATTGTGGTTCTTCTTGCTGGACTTCTTCAACACGCGGGTTTAAAGAATCGATAATTGTTTGTGTTTGCTGCGCAGCTGTTTGGAAAAGTTGCTTTGCTTGTTGGTTATCCGTATCAAGAGCGAATCCCTCTAAGCTAGCTTGTGCACTTTTTAATCCAGAAACAGTTTGCTTTAGTTTTGTAATTACAGTCATTGAATGAAGCCCCCTTTGGAATATCAATTCAAAGATTATAATTTGTGGGTTTGGGTGAATTTATGATTGGAAAATTTAGGTTTTTGAAGTTGAAGCTTTGATTCAAGCGTCAATGAATTCTTTGTTATAGTGGCGCTTTATAAGATGGAAGAGGATGATATGTAATTCATGATGTAGGTATGTTACCTGTTGAAGATTAAAAAGTAACTGAAAATTACATGGGGTTAAATTTCTAATTATTCACAAAAAACATATCAATAAAATATATATATTTCTATTCTTGTAGTTATTTTCAATTTAAAATAAAATTTTCTTGTATAGTAAAAAAAAGGATGTGTTCAGTTTTAAAAAAATAATATCTTCATTATCTTATTCGTTCAATCGAAGTCATTCACGAAAGAAGAACGTTATTAAATCAACGTTTCTTTTAATGCATAAAACATTTACGAATTGTTTTGTTCATCGAAAGTCTTGCGAATTCTTTTAAATCAACGTTTAGAAGAGAAAGTCGAAAGTAACAAAAGTCATTTATGTTGTATTCGTCATTCATCAAAATGAATACGCTATTCACCACAAGCCAACCCAAACGAAAATTTTCCGAACCCTCCAAGCCACCCCGCTGAGCCGTCGCAGGAGTCCCTTAGAGATAGTATTTGTGATTTTTGAATCAGGGGGTTGATCTCTCGCGAAGTCCTGACGCAGCCCAGCGAATTGTCTTTTACCCAATCCTCGCCGAGTTTCTACTATCAAAGAAAATAACGTTTCTAATGCGATTGGGCAGCCGTTATCGGAACTTACCCCCGACAGTGTGTTAAAATTAATCGAAGCGGAAAACGAGGATCTCCAATTGACTGGACGTGTGATCGGTTGGACAGTTTAAGAGGGGTGTATAAAAAGGGAGATGGCGCAAAGATGGTGAGATCAAAAGAGAATGATTTAACGGAGAAATTGGCAGAAGGTCACCGAGAATATGGTGACGGCAACTTTACAGTACAGAACATCGGTGATGAAACTAACCCGAATTGGACTGTCGTAAAAAATGTGAGGAAGGGATCGGCAGGCATTCGTGAAGGGGAAGATATATTTAGCCTGCGATCAAAATATATAAAATAGTGCGGAGATGGGCGGGCATCACTTCGCCTGTCTTTTTTTTATAGACTATATGCGAAAAGTGCGATGCCGAGAGATGCAATTCTAGACGATTAGATTTAATATGATGAAGTTATGAGCCTATATGCGTTCTATTTCGATTTAAGTAGATTAAGGGGGAACGAAAGAAGGAAAACTGCGCGCTAAAGCTAGTGTAGAAGAGGTTTTTATGCTTGCGTATTAGGTTAGCGTCAGGATATAATATCCATATGTAAAGAAGCGAACGTCTACGTGTTGGTGTTCGTATCCTACGTTTAACTTTCGGTAAGAACAAGTCGGAAGAAGACGGAGGCAAACCGTTGATATTATCGTAATAATCATGCGCCCATAGCTCAGTCGGATAGAGCGGTGGTTTCCGGTACCACGTCTGCCGGGGGTTCGAATCCCTCTGGGCGCGTTATGTATTGTTGGTGTGATGTGTTCTATTTAAAAGTATTGAGTAAATAGCACATAATAGCGTGAAGAACGTGTTGAAAATTAATAGTAAATCTAAAGAAACCCCTTGTATGTGATTAGAAATAATCGTGTATAGGGGGTTTTTCGTTATGAAAAGAATTAAAGAGTGAAATGCAATTCAAATCAGAACAGATTTTAGCACTAAAAGAAATTGTAACGAGATATATTGCACAAGCGTATTGTTAAGTTGCTGAACGAAGATATGACACGTAAGATAGTAGTGATTCACAAAGCAATAGGGACAGGCTAGCCGTCTTTGCCAGTAAGCTGAAGTTTAATAAAAGTGATCATCTTTCGTTGGCATTATCGGACTTTCTTGACCGTTATGAAGGAGAAGAAGAATGAAAAAAGGTTCTCGCAAGCTATTTGAAATAAAATCGTTTCTTACATGTATTGAAGAAGAGGAGTGCGGAGAAAAGGTCTATTATGTAACGATGGAACATCACAACAGTAGTGTGACTCGTCACAAGATAACGAAAGATGATGCATTCGAAATGTTAGTTGCGTATGCAAAAGGAATACCTGAAATCATGGAGGTCTTCATGGAAGATGAAAATTTCAATGAAGTTTATAAGATAACGGCATCGCTAGGTATTTATTGCAGTTAAGTAAAAAGTACATGTCATAAATGTTGTTCACTTGTAAGAATAGACCCTGGAAAAATAACTCAGAGGTAATCCAAGTCACAATTCGAAAATTACACAAAGCAGATAAACAAGAAAGTATCTTTATAGCAAATCGCAACGCTGTGAATTTGGTGCGTGTGGTACTCGTAGAGGATACGAACGGAATTAATCTATCAAATGAAAATGCGACAATGGTGAAGAAACGTGTAATATTCGATATGTACTCGCCATTGTAAAAAAGGTCTGAACTTACAAGTATAAGTTCAGACCTTTTTTTATTATCACTTGTTATATCTGATAATAAGATTTACTATTAGTATGTGGTAATAATTTTTATACGTTATTATTTTCTTTCAATATTATTCAAATTTAGGTTGTAAGATGTAAATCTCATTAATACATATAAATTAATAATATTTTGGAATGGGTGTCTGCGATAGGATTCTCCTTTTACCAAACTTATTGTACAATAGAAACAAGGGGGAGATTAGTTTGAAGGCAAGTCTTTTACAAGAACAAAGCTTACGTTTGGCAATGACACAAGAGTTAAGGCAAGCGATTACAATGCTCCAGTATAATGTACAAGAATTATCGGAGTTTTTGTATGAGCAATCGTTAGAGAATCCCCTTATTGAGTTAGGTGGTTTTGAGAGGGAGAAGAAAAAGAGCTCTAACACAAGTAAAAGTACCCGCAAACAAGTCGAGAATCAAATGGAAATCTACAGTGTGGATTCTACAACGATTCAGCAACATTTATTAAATCAACTACAGTATTATAAAATAGATGAAGAAGAGCGAAAAGCAGCTTCTTTCATTATTATGAACATGGATGGAAATGGTTATTTACAAGAAACAAATGAAGAGTTATCAGAGCTTCTTTCTGCGCCAATTGATGTAGTGGACTGTTCCGTGGAGCTTGTTCAATCGTTAGAGCCAGCAGGGGTAGGTGCGCGTAATATTCAGGAATGTCTATCAATCCAATTGAAGCGCTTACAAAGAAGAAATGGGTTAGCGGAAGAAATTATAGATGATCATTTTAATTATTTCGTTAAGAAAGATTGGCGAAAGCTCGTTCAAGTGTTGAAGTGTACCAAAGAGGAATTAMAGGATGCGGTGAACTGTATTACATCATTGCAGCCGAAACCAGGTCTTGCATTTTCTTCTGATAAACCACTTTATATTGTGCCTGATATGGCGGTAAAAAAAGATGGCGATCATCTCGTTTTACAGATGAATGAGAGAAATATGCCAAGAATTGAAATTCACTCTGAGTATAGTGCGTTACTAAATAATAGTGAAAGTGAAGTGGCTTCTTACGTATCGGAGAAGTATCAGCATGTGCAATGGATTATGCGCAGTTTGAAACAGAGAAAACAAACACTCTTACAAGTGATGAATATTATTATGGAAAAACAGCATGATTTCTTCTGGGGAGGTCCAGAGTATTTAAAACCACTTGCTTTAAAAGAGGTGGCGGAAGAGTTAGGTGTGCATGAGTCTACAATTAGTCGTGCAACGCGTAATAAATATGTGCAAACGCCGTACGGTTTATTTGAGATGAAATCGTTCTTTAGTAATTCTATTTCTACGACGGAAGATGAGGCGGTTTCTACAAAGCGTGTGAAACAATTCATTCAAACGCTTGTTGGAGCAGAAAATAAGAAAAAGCCACTTTCGGATCAAAAGATTTCAAAATTATTAGAAGAAGAGCATGAAATCGTTATTTCTCGAAGAACGGTTGCGAAGTATAGAGAACAAATGCATATTCCTGCTTCGTCTCTAAGAAAAACAATTGGATAGGTGAAGAAGATGAAGGTTGTACTATATACAAAAAAAGATTGTGGTCTTTGCGTGAAGGCGAAACAAGTTTTAAAAGAAGTACAATATGAATATTCTTTTCAAATTGAGGAAATAGATATATATGAAGATAATGACCTTTTAGAGAAATACCATCTAATGATTCCTGTTGTAGAAATAGGCGGAAGACAAGTAGAATATGGTAACATTCACAAAGGTGTCATAATAAACTATATAAACAATGCAGTTAAGAGTTGAATAAGTTTCTGTCTCCTGTTACAATAATACACGTAGCAGGGATTATTTTTTTAACCTAAGTGGGACACAAAATGTCACTATGGGACATAAAGTGACCACGAAGGGAAATGAACCGATGTAGTGAGGAGAAAAGATATGCGCTCATGGATTCAGAACACAAAAAAATTATTACCTGATCTGCTACCTGTTATGCAAACGAGAATGCAAGTGCTTCAGTACATTAGGCTTATGCAGCCGATTGGAAGAAGAAACTTATCTGCAAGTCTCGGTATGACAGAACGAGTATTGCGAAGTGAAGTTCAAGTTTTGAAAGAACAAAACTTAGTTCACGTCGCTTCTTCTGGAATGACTTTGACAGAAGAAGGAACAGCTTTAGTTCTTGCTTTGGAAGACTTTATGAAAGAAATTTCCGGGTTAAAGGTTTTAGAAAAACAACTTAAGGAAACATTAGACTTGGATGAAGTTTTCGTTGTCCCTGGTGATAGTGATGAATCACCTTGGGTCAAACTGGAGATGGGCCGTGCTTGTGTGACTTGTATAAAAGACCGTCTGACAGTGAATAATATCGTTGCTGTGGCTGGCGGAACTACGCTAGCTGCTGCTGCGGACATGATGCAAATTGATTGCAAAGATTTACATATGCTATTTGTCCCAGCACGTGGTGGAATTGGAGAAGGTGTCGAGTTAGAAGCCAATACCATTTGCGCCAAAATGGCACAAAATACGATGAGTAATTATCGCTTATTGTATGTTCCAGATCACGTTAGTAGCGAAGCATATGCGTCTATTGTAACAGAGCCCTCCGTGAAAGAAGTTCTTGAGTTGATTCGATCTTCCAATATCGTCATTCATGGAATTGGTGATGCGTTAACAATGGCACGTCGCAGAAATACTTCAGAAGCAGATTGGTTAAAGATTCAGGCAAGCGAAGCAGTTGGCGAAGCTTTCGGTTACTACTTTAATGAACAAGGAAATGTTGTTCATAAAGTAAGAACAGTTGGTATGCAACTTGAAGATTTACAACATGTATCTCATGTTGTCGCAGTCGCTGGAGGTTCTTCAAAAGCAAAAGCAATACAGGCTGTAATAAAGCAAGGGCACACTTCAATTCTAATTACAGATGAAGGTGCAGCAAAACAATTAACAAAGGGTATTACCCTTTAATATAATCCCCCAAGGAGGAAATTTAAATGACTAAAATTGGTATTAATGGATTTGGACGTATCGGACGTAACGTATTCCGCGCAGCTCTTAACAACTCTGAGGTAGAAGTAGTAGCAATCAACGACTTAACAGATGCTAAAACATTAGCTCACCTTTTAAAATATGATACAGTTCACGGAACTTTAAATGCAGAAGTATCTGCTAACGAAAACAGCATCGTTGTTAACGGTAAAGAAATTAAAGTTATCGCTGAGCGTGACCCAGCTCAATTACCATGGAGCGACTACGGAGTAGAAGTAGTAGTAGAATCTACTGGCCGTTTCACTAAAAAATCAGACGCTGAGAAACACTTAGGTGGATCAGTTAAGAAAGTTATCATCTCAGCTCCAGCTTCTGACGAAGATATCACTGTAGTTATGGGTGTTAACCACGAACAATACGATGCAGCTAACCACAATGTAGTATCTAATGCTTCTTGTACTACAAACTGTCTAGCTCCATTCGCTAAAGTATTAAACGAAAAATTCGGCGTAAAACGCGGAATGATGACAACAATTCACTCTTACACTAACGACCAACAAATCTTAGACTTACCACACAAAGATTTACGTCGTGCTCGTGCAGCAGCTGAAAACATGATCCCAACATCTACTGGTGCTGCTAAAGCTGTAGCATTAGTATTACCAGAACTTAAAGGTAAATTAAACGGCGGCGCTGTACGTGTTCCAACTGCTAACGTTTCTCTTGTTGACTTAGTTGTTGAACTTGACAAAGAAGTAACAGTTGAAGATGTAAACGCAGCATTCAAAGCAGCTTCTGAAGGCGAATTAAAAGGTATCCTTGGATACAGCGAAGAGCCATTAGTATCTATCGACTATAACGGATGTACAGCTTCTTCTACAATCGATGCATTATCTACAATGGTAATGGAAGGTAACATGGTTAAAGTACTTTCTTGGTACGATAACGAAACTGGTTACTCTAACCGCGTAGTAGACCTAGCTGCATACATGACTTCTAAAGGTCTTTAATTCTTAAGTATATAAGCAATCAATGACAAAACGAGGGAGAGGGTTTGTTCCCTCTCTCTCTTCTTTCGTTTTAGAAGCAAATGTGTTAAGCTTTTGAATGGGTTTTGTCAATCCTAACTAGTAGTCGGAGGGAAATCCAATGAACAAAAAATCAATTCGTGACGTAGATTTAAAAGGTAAGCGTGTATTTTGCCKCGTTGATTTCAACGTACCTATGAAAGAAGGCAAAATTACAGATGAAACTCGTATCCGTGCAGCTCTTCCTACAATTCAATATTTAATAGAGCAAGGTGCGAAAGTAATTTTAGCAAGTCATTTAGGCCGTCCAAAAGGTCAAGCAGTAGAAGAATTACGTCTTACTCCAGTAGCAGCACGTTTAGGCGAGCTTCTTGGTAAAGATGTTAAAAAAGCGGACGAAGCATTCGGACCAGTTGCACAAGAAATGGTTGCAGCAATGAACGAAGGCGACGTATTAGTTCTTGAAAACGTACGTTTCTATGCGGGCGAAGAAAAGAACGATGCAGAACTTGCGAAAGAATTTGCAGCTCTTGCTGATATCTTCGTAAACGATGCATTCGGTGCAGCTCACCGTGCTCACGCTTCTACAGCAGGAATCGCAGACTACCTACCAGCAGTATCTGGTTTATTAATGGAAAAAGAGTTAGATGTATTAGGTAAAGCACTTTCTAACCCAGAACGTCCATTCACAGCTATCATCGGTGGTGCGAAAGTAAAAGATAAAATCGGTGTAATTCGTCATCTATTAGACAAAGTAGATAACTTAATCATCGGTGGCGGACTTGCTTACACATTCGTTAAAGCATTAGGTCATGAAATTGGTCTATCTCTATGTGAAAACGACAAAATTGAACTAGCTAAAGAATTTATGCAACTTGCAAAAGAAAAAGGTGTAAACTTCTATATGCCAGTTGATGTTGTAATCACAGAGGAATTCTCTGAAACTGCAACAACTCAAATCGTTGGTATCGACTCTATCCCTTCTACATGGGAAGGCGTGGACATCGGTCCTAAAACACGTGAAATTTATGCAGATGTAATTAAAAACTCTAAGCTTGTTGTATGGAATGGACCAATGGGTGTATTCGAAATGACTCCATTCGCAGAAGGTACAAAAGCAGTAGGGCAAGCATTAGCAGATGCAGAAGATACATACTCTGTTATCGGCGGTGGTGACTCTGCAGCAGCTGTTGAAAAATTCGGTATGGCTGATAAAATGAGCCACATTTCTACTGGCGGCGGTGCGTCATTAGAATTCATGGAAGGTAAAGAACTTCCAGGTGTAGTTTGTCTTAACGACAAATAAGTAGCAGCCAAAGAAAAAGGACGGTGCAAAGCATGCGTAAACCAATTATCGCAGGTAACTGGAAAATGAATAAAACTCTATCTGAAGCAGTTAGCTTCGTAGAGGAAGTTAAAGGTCAAATCCCAGCAGCTTCAGCTGTTGATGCAGTAGTTTGTTCGCCAGCTCTATTCTTAGAGCGCTTAGTAGCAAAGGCTGAAGGAACTGACTTACAAGTAGGTGCACAAAACATGCACTTCGAAAAAAATGGTGCATTCACTGGCGAAATTAGCCCAGTAGCACTTAGCGACTTAAAAGTAGGCTACGTAGTACTTGGCCACTCTGAGCGTCGTGAAATGTTTGCTGAAACAGACGAGTCAGTAAATAAAAAGACTCTTGCAGCATTTGAACATGGTTTAACACCAATCGTTTGTTGTGGTGAGACTTTAGAAGAGCGCGAAAGCGGAAAAACATTTGATCTAGTAGCAGGTCAAGTAACAAAAGCACTTGCAGGTTTAACAGAAGAGCAAGTTAAAGTAACTGTTATCGCTTATGAGCCAATCTGGGCTATCGGTACAGGTAAATCTTCTTCTTCTGCAGATGCAAATGAAGTATGTGCGCACATCCGTAAAGTTGTTGCAGAAGCTGTTTCTCCAGAAGCTGCAGAAGCTGTTCGTATTCAATACGGCGGTAGCGTAAAACCAGAAAACATTAAAGAGTATATGGCACAATCTGACATCGACGGCGCTTTAGTTGGCGGTGCTAGCTTAGAGCCTGCTTCGTTCTTAGGTCTTCTGGGGGCGGTAAAATGAGAAAGCCAACAGCTTTAATCATTCTTGATGGTTTCGGACTACGTGAAGAAACTTACGGGAATGCTGTAGCACAAGCTAAGAAACCTAATTTTGATGGTTACTGGAACAAATTCCCTCACACAACGCTTACAGCTTCTGGTGAGGAAGTAGGTCTTCCAGCAGGTCAAATGGGTAACTCAGAGGTTGGTCACTTAAATATCGGTGCTGGCCGCATCGTATATCAAAGCTTAACACGCGTAAACGTTGCAATTCGTGAAGGTGAGTTCGATCAGAACGAAACTTTCCAAAATGCAATTAAAAGCGTGAAAGAAAAAGGTACTGCTCTTCATTTATTCGGTTTACTTTCTGATGGTGGTGTGCACAGTCACATGAACCATATGTTTGCTCTTCTTCGCTTAGCAGCAAAAGAAGGCGTGGAGAAAGTATATATCCATGCATTCTTAGATGGCCGCGATGTTGGACCACAAACAGCAAAAGGTTATATCGATGCAACAAATGAAGTAATTAAAGAAACAGGAGTAGGACAATTCGCGACTATCTCTGGTCGTTATTACTCCATGGACCGTGACAAGCGCTGGGATCGCGTAGAAAAATGTTACCGTGCTATGGTGAATGGTGAAGGCCCTACTTATAAATCAGCAGAAGAGTGTGTAGAAGACTCTTATGCAAATGGTATTCATGATGAATTCGTATTGCCGTCTGTAATTGTTAACGAAGATGACACGCCAGTTGCAACAATCAATAATGATGATGCAGTTATCTTCTATAACTTCCGTCCAGACCGTGCAATTCAAATTGCTCGTGTATTTACAAACGAAGACTTCCGTGAGTTCGATCGTGGTGAAAAAGTACCTCACATTCCTGAGTTCGTTTGTATGACACATTTCAGTGAAACTGTAGATGGTTACGTGGCATTCAAGCCAATGAACCTTGATAACACATTAGGTGAAGTTGTTGCGCAAGCGGGATTAAAGCAACTTCGCATCGCGGAAACTGAAAAGTATCCGCACGTTACATTCTTCTTTAGCGGTGGTCGTGAGGCTGAATTCCCAGGAGAAGAGCGTATTTTAATTAACTCACCGAAGGTTGCAACGTATGACTTGAAACCTGAAATGAGCATTTATGAAGTAACGGACGCTTTAGTAAATGACATCGAAAATGATAAACATGATGTTATCATTCTCAACTTTGCAAACTGTGATATGGTTGGCCATTCTGGGATGATGGAACCAACAATTAAAGCAGTAGAAGCAACTGACGAATGTTTAGGAAAAGTTGTAGAAGCGATTCTTGCAAAAGATGGTGTAGCACTTATTACTGCTGACCATGGTAATGCCGATCAGGAGTTAACTGCTGAAGGTGGACCAATGACAGCTCATACAACTAACCCGGTTCCTTTCATCGTTACAAAAAATGATGTAGAGCTTCGTGAAGGTGGTATTTTAGGAGATATCGCCCCAACAATGCTTACWCTTTTAAATGTGGAACAACCGAAAGAAATGACAGGTAAAACAATTATTAAATAATTTGCTTATATAAAAAGGAGAGAATTTATTATGTCAACAATTATTGATGTTTATGCTCGCGAAGTCCTTGACTCTCGTGGTAACCCAACTGTAGAAGTAGAAGTTTACACAGAAAGCGGCGCATTCGGACGCGCTATCGTACCAAGTGGTGCATCTACTGGTGAGCACGAAGCAGTAGAATTACGTGACGGTGACAAATCTCGTTACCTTGGTAAAGGTGTTCTTAACGCAGTAAACAACGTTAACGAAGCAATCGCTCCAGAAATCGTTGGTTTCGACGTAACTGACCAAGCTGGTATCGACCGTGCTATGATCGAATTAGATGGCACTCCAAACAAAGGTAAACTAGGTGCTAACGCTATCCTTGGTGTATCTATGGCAGTAGCTCACGCAGCAGCTGACTTCGTAGGTCTTCCATTATACCGTTACCTTGGTGGATTCAATGCAAAACAATTACCAACTCCAATGATGAACATCATCAACGGTGGTTCTCACGCTGATAACAACGTTGACTTCCAAGAGTTCATGATCTTACCAGTTGGTGCTCCAACATTCAAAGAATCAATCCGTATGGGTGCTGAAGTATTCCATGCACTTAAAGCTGTATTACATGACAAAGGTCTTAACACTGCAGTAGGTGACGAAGGTGGATTCGCTCCAAACCTTGGTTCTAACCGTGAAGCATTAGAAGTAATCATCGAAGCTATCGAAAAAGCTGGTTACAAAGCTGGCGAGAACGTATTCTTAGGAATGGACGTTGCTTCTTCTGAGTTCTACAACAAAGAAACTGGTAAATATGACCTTGCAGGCGAAGGCCGTACTGGCTTAACTTCTGCAGAAATGGTTGATTTCTACGAAGAGCTTTGCAAAGACTTCCCAATCATCTCTATTGAAGATGGTTTAGACGAAAACGACTGGGATGGTCACAAATTATTAACTGAGCGTATCGGTGATAAAGTACAATTAGTTGGTGACGATTTATTCGTAACTAACACTCAAAAACTTGCTGAAGGTATCGAAAAAGGTATCTCTAACTCAATCTTAATTAAAGTTAACCAAATCGGTACTTTAACTGAGACTTTCGAAGCAATCGAAATGGCTAAACGTGCTGGTTACACAGCAGTTGTATCTCACCGTTCTGGTGAAACTGAAGATGCTACAATCGCTGACATCGCAGTTGCAACTAACGCTGGCCAAATCAAAACTGGTTCTATGAGCCGACTAAGGAGCGAAAATCACCAATACTCTCTCCGCGGGCATGGGATTCAGACATGACCATGACAGGGGATTCGTGGTAAGTAAACATAGAATTATCAAGWARRGCTAATATYGGYATYGTGTCATGAAARGGGCARCCTTKTAAWTGTGGTAAGAYTTTTTCRTAATATCCATAGTAGTAATGATCGAATAGTGGCTTGACGAGTGGTGCTTTTCCTTTTGCATGAATATACTCAGCCATTTCTGGGGTAACGATTGAATACTGCGTTACGTTTAGTGGATACATATGCATGTTGGTAGCAGATTGTAAGACGATGTTTGCAGCAATTGGATCACCATAAAAATTAGCTTCTGATACAGGTGTGACATTACCAGGGTGTGAAAAAGAACCACCCATTACGTAGTAAGATTTAACTTGTTTCATTAAACTTTTATATAAAATAAATAGAATAGCAAGTGAAGTGAGTCGTCCTAAGCTTACAACTATTAAATCCTCTTTGTGCTTTTGAATAAGAGGAATAACCTCGAAAAAATTCTCCATTTCTTCATGTTGAAAAGGGCCTTGCGGCATTATGTTGCCTAATCCATGCTCACCGTGTACCTCTGTAAAGAAAGTAGCGGGGTTACTAGTGAGAGGTCGTTCAGCACCACCGAATATTTTAATATCTGTATTTTTTGTTTTTTGCTTGAGAAATTGAGCATTTTCAACCGCCATTTTCTTTGGAACGTTACCATAATCCGCAACTATCCCAACAATTTCAATTTCATCGATAAAGAATGCGAGGAGGAGGGCTATCGTATCGTCGATTCCAGGATCACAAAAAATAAGAACTTTTTTAGACATATGTTCACCACCTATCTTTATATATATGTGTGCTAGAGAGAAGGAAGAATAAAAATGGAGTGAAGGATTTTATTTTATTGAAATAACAATCGATAAAATTCAGAAAATATAAACTTTATATATTAGGTCAAGGTTTTTGACGTAAATCACATATGGAAACGCAGTCATATCAAGGGTGTAAGCGTATAATATAGTGGGTTTTCGTTGTCGATTTGATAAATTGCAGGTTTTTACAATTTATACTATGATAAGGATATTAACAGAAGATCGTATAAACATGAGGGATGATGAACATGAAACTTACAAAGATTCTTGTCCAAATTGCTGCTCTTTATGTATTTTATATGGTTGGAAATTGGGTGCAAGAAATGTTAAATATTCCGATTCCAGGTAGTTTGATTGGGATGTTCTTCCTACTTGTTTTACTTAGCCTAAAAGTACTTCCAGTGAAATGGTTTGATTTAGGAGCAGAAACACTCGTTGCTATTATGCCGTTTTTATTAATTCCGCCAACGCTTGGCTTAATGAATTACGGTGCTTTTTTTATGACTAAAGGAATTTCTCTTTTCATTACAGTTGTAGCGAGTACGTTTTTAATTATTATTGTCGCAGGACATACAGGACAATATCTTGCGAATAGAGAGGAAAAAGAGACACAATGAGCCAAATGTTAATCGGAATCGGTTGGGTTCTTTTCACGGTGCTATTATATCAATTATCTAAAAAAATCTATAAATTATTTCCAACACCATTTACCATTCCAATGCTTGTWGCRACAGGATTAATGGCTTTCTTATTTATARTGCTTGATATACCATATCAAAATTATATGGAAAGTGGTGGAGGTTGGATTGCGAAGCTACTTGGACCAGGTGTAGTAGCATTTGCAATCCCGCTTTATAAACAACGTCATGTTCTGCAAAAATATGTTGTACCAATTGCTGGTGGTGTACTAGTAGGTACAACAGTTGCTATTGCAAGTGATTTTGCTATCGCCTCACTTATGGGAACAGATAAAAGTTTAATTTTATCTTCTTTACCAAAGTCAGTGACAATGCCAGTTGCGATGAGTGTATCTGAACAAGTTGGCGGTGTCCCGTCCTTAACAGCAGCCTTCGTCGTTATCGCAGGTATTACTGGAACGATTACGGGACCAATTTTATTAAAATGGAGCCGCGTTACAAACTCGGTTGGTAAAGGAATCGGATTTGGATGTGCTTCTCATATTATGGGTGTTATGAGAGCGATGAAAAATAACGAGCATGAAGGTGTTATTGGATCGGTAACAATGACATTGACAGCAATTTTGACATGTTTGCTCGGACCTTTATTTGCAATGATGTTTATGTAATAGAAGAAAAGCGGGAGTGACTCTATAGCTCTCGCTTTTCTATAGGATTTATGCTAACATTTAAACTAACTGAATCTTTGTAGGAGGTACGCCAAGTGCATACGTTATTATCAGTTTTACTTATTGTTGTATCGATTTTAATGATTGTTATGGTACTTATGCAGTCTAGTAATAGCTCAGGCCTTTCAGGCGCTATTTCAGGTGGTGCATTTTTTTAATTTGTTATTCGAAAAAAGTTTCTAATTAGATTATAGAATTATAAATATGGTACACTAAGAATAGAAAGAATACGACTAGATTACAGAAGAGAAAGAGGAGAAGTACATGATGAAATTAGCATCTCCAAAACCATTTACATTTGAAGGTGGAGACCGCGCTGTTTTATTATTRCATGGATTCACAGGRAACTCAGCTGATGTACGCATGCTAGGGCGTTTCTTAGAGAAGAAAGGCTATACTTGTCATGCGCCAATTTATAAAGGACACGGCGTACCACCAGAAGAGCTTGTTCATACAGGTCCTGAAGACTGGTGGAAAGATGTAATGAATGCCTATCAGCATTTAAAAGATCAAGGCTACGAGAAAATAGCTGCGGTTGGATTATCATTAGGCGGAGTATTCTCATTAAAACTTGCTTATACATTACCGATTTTAGGTGTTGTACCAATGTGTGCACCGATGTACATTAAAAGTGAAGAAATTATGTACCAAGGTATATTGGCATATGCCCGCGAATATAAAAAGCGTGAGCAAAAATCACCAGAACGTATTGAGCAGGAAATGTTTGAATTTAAACAGACACCGATGAATACATTAAAAGCATTACARGAGTTGATTCGTGACGTACGCAATAATGTTGATATGATTTATGCTCCAACATTCGTTGTACAAGCACGYCATGATGAGATGATTAATACAGATAGTGCTAACATTATTTATAACGGTGTAGAATCTACGTTAAAARACATTAAATGGTATGAAGACTCTACGCATGTCATTACACTTGATAAAGAACGTGATGTGCTACATGAGGATGTATATAAC